>JBDTRK010000026.1:0-34204 GCA_039931685.1 Betaproteobacteria bacterium
GGCGCAGCGGGGGTAGTTGCAGCGTCAGCCCGTTCAACCGGTAATAGAGGTCTTCGCGGAACTCGCCCGCAGTCACGAGATCGCCCAAACGGTGATGCGTGGCGCAGATTACCGCAATATCGATTTCGACCGTTGCGCCGCCGGGAGGCGCAACGGCACGATCCTGCAGAAGACTCAGCAAACGCGCCTGCAGCGCCAGCGGCATTTCGCCGATTTCATCGAGAAACAAGGTGCCGCCGTCTGCGCGCTGCACCTTGCCGGGCGACGCCTTGCGTCTGGTTCCCGATATCTCGCCATCGTCGAATCCGAACAATTCGGCGGCCATCGACGATTCGGGAATTGCCGCGCAATTGAGGACGACGAATTCGCCCGAAGAACGCGGGCCGCTGTTGTGAATCGCGCGCGCCATCCACTCCTTTCCGGTGCCGGTTTCCCCTTCGATCAGAATCGGAATGTCCCGCCCCAGGGTACGCCTTGCCTTGTCGATGGCCACGAGCAGGGCGGGATCGCTTGCGCCGAGTTCGTCGAGCGTCACTCTCAATCGCGCCGGCTCTCCAGACCGCGTCTTCTCCTGGCTGGCAGCTTCGAGCGCCGCGCTCGGAAAGACCTGCCGAGACACGGCAGGGCGGGCGAGTTGCAGAAAAGCCGGCGCCCCGCTCTGCCGCAGGCGGATCTGAATGGTCGAAGGCGAAGCGGAGCGCAGCTTGTCGAGCGTCTGGTCGAAAGACGCATCGAACAATTCCTCGAATCGTCCGTGGAAGAAGCCGGGTTGCAGGTCAAGCTGGCTGCAGGTTGCCGGCGTCGCTGCAAGAAATTCACCATCTGGCGAGAACGCGGTCTGCACGTCGAAGGGACTGCCAAGATAGCTCTGATCCGGGTGCACGTTGAATATCACGTCGCGGCAGAAGCGATGCTGAAACATCTGCCTTTCGATGACGCGAACCGACATTTGCACCAGCGCCAACGTATGGCGCTGGTGATAGCGGTAATCGCAAGTGATGTCGAGGACGCCCGCCACCTCGCCAAAAGGATCGAGCACCGGCGCCGCAGAACACGCCAGAAAGTGGTTTTGACGGATGTAGTGATGTCCCGCATAGATCACGACGGGCTTGCGCTCGACGATAGCGGTGCCGATCGCGTTGGTACCCTTCTTGTCCTCGGCCCAGGACACGCCGGGCTTGAGTGCGATGTGCTGCGCCCTGGGCAGGAAATCCGGGTCGCCCATCGAGTGCAGGATAAAACCATCCCCGCTGCACAGGAGCACCACGCTACCCGATCCAATGAGTTGATGGTGGAGGTTTTCCATCACCGGCGTGGCCAGATTGATCAGCCTGTCATATTCGCTGGCGATGATGCGCAGGTCGGTTTCGTCGACCCGTCCGATTTCGCGAATGCGATCGTTGGCGACGCCGAACGCGGCACTGCGCTGCCAGGATCGTTCGATGAAATCAGGAACGCTGCCGCGCGGTACCCGTCCCTTGCTGAGGAACTGCCCGTAGGCACGGCGGATCGCCGCCACATCGGTGACGGGCTGATTCTGCTTCATGCGACCTCCTCCCCCGTCGCGGCTCGAGGTTCGTGGCCGGACGAAGCTGTTTGTTTCCGGAGATCGTTGCGCGCAATTTCCACTCGTCGCCATTCATTCGCAGCCACGACCCGGGTCAAAGGTATCTCCCGCATTCTTGACGACGCTCGCATGCATACAAACACAGACGCCCCGACACGGTCAACGTTCTTTCCCTGAACATCCGGCGCCGGCAAGCGGAATTTTTGCAGCGCAAGAAGCTGCGGAAAAATGAGCAAAGCACTCCGGCTGCAAGCCTGTGTGGCGCAACCGGATGAATACACGAACCTTCCAAGCGGCCATTCCGGTTTGGCCAAGGCCGGTCACGCTGCGCCGCAATTCGCCAGTCGATGTCGCAATGCAATATCTTCGCCATGACCCGGCCCTTTGCCCGGCGCGTACAGGAAACCTATTGGCGGCAGCGCTCGATGCGCACCCCGACGTCGCGCGCATCCGCGACGACGCCGGACTTGCAGACTTCGATCCTTGCCCATTGGGCGTCGAATCTCTCCAGTATCAGACCGACAATGCGCTCGGCGAGCGGCTCGAGCAGGTGGAAGCTGTGCGAAGCAAGAATCTCCCTGACGACATCGACGACCGCGGAATAATCGATGGTGTCTGACAGCTCATCGGTGTTGCAGGCCCGGATCGACGGGCGACCGATCTCGATGTCGACCCGCAGCGTGCGCGGCTGTCGGCGCTCGAATTCGTAGGCCCCGATCAGGGTATCGAGCCGGATGTCGCGAATGAAGATGATGTCCATGTCAGCAGGCATGGCGTGCACCTCAATCGTATTTGACATACCTGAAGCGCTGGTCGTCGTTCGGCGTTCCCTCCAGCGCCCCGCCTTCGGTACCCGGCTGCCACTGGATGACTTCCTCCATTTTCTTCGCCAGCGCGAAGTCCTTGTCGGTGACACCCTTCGCCGAGTGCGTGACGAGTTTTACGACCACGAACGCATACGACACCGTCAGGTCGGGGTGGTGCCAGGCGGCTTCCGCGAGATGCCCGACCGTGTTGACGACCATCAACGTCGCTTTCCAGCCGCCGGTCCTGAACTTGCGGCGTATCCAGCCGTCCTCGTAATACCAGTGCGGCAACTCGGCGGCCAGCCTGCGCTTGATTTCACCTTCATCGTAAGCTTTCCCGGCGGACTCGCCCATGCTGTTCTCCACAATCGAACATGCTTTCCCGAAACTCATTCTAGCCGGATATTTCCGCGCCACCAGCGTGTTCCGTTTGGCGGCGAACCCGATTACCATCTTCACATCGGACAGGATTCGACGGGGCGTTCCAATTTGGAACACTGGGTCCAACGAAGAAAGGCGGTCGGTCTACATGCAAAAATATTTTTTCGCGCCTGGCGCCAGCATCCGTGGCCAAAGCCGCTGAAGCCCGCGTCGCCTGGGTGCTGACCGGCTCGGGGCACTATCTCAGAGAATGCATGGACATCGTGAAGGGACTGCCCGGCGTCGACCTGTTTCTGAGCGAAGCGGCCGGCGAGGTCCTGAAGATGTATGGCTACGATCTCGCCACGCTAAAGCAGGGCATGAAGGTATTTCGCGACAATACGGCTAGCTCGGTGCCGGTGACGTTTCTTTATGGCGGGAACTATCACACGGTCGTGATCGGGCCGGCGAGCTCCAACACCGTGGCCAAATGCGTTGCCGGCATATCCGACACCCTGGCCACGAACATCTACGCGCAGGCCGGCAAATGCCGTATTCCATCAATCGTGTTTGCCTGTGATACGGCACCCGCCCTGATCTCGGAAGCGCCCGGCGGCGACGTCTGGGTCTATCCGCGACGAGTCGACCTCGAAAATGTCGGCAAACTCGCGAAGTTCGATCACACCACGGTCGTGCTGTCGGTCGAAGAACTCGCTGCCGCACTGGACCGGAGGTTGCATTGTCCGAGCACATCCTCTTCCTGACCGGCCGCCTGGCCGAGAAAAATCTGCATCGGGTGCTCGAAGCCATGCAGCCGTCACCGTTCAGGCACACGGTGCTTGCCCTTTCCCTGCAGGTGGCCGGCCTGATGACGTCCGAGATGATCAGGCGCCGACTTGCCGATGCCGGGAACGTCGACCGAGTCATGGTGCCAGGAAGGTGCCGCGGCGATCTCGACGCGTTGGCGGCGCATTTCGGCGTGCCGTTTGTGCGCGGGCCGGACGACCTGAAGGATCTGCCGCGGTATTTCGGCCGCGAAGCCGCCCCTGTCGACCTGACCCATCACGATGTACGCATCTTTGCCGAGATCGTCGACGCGCCGAACATGGACGTGGAGGCGATTCTCGCCCAGGCGAACGCCTATCGACAGTCAGGCGCGGACGTGATCGATCTGGGTTGCCTGCCCGAGACGTCGTTTACGCACCTGGAGGAGACGGTCGCTGCGCTTCACGCGGCCGGCTTCAGCGTCAGCGTCGATTCCATGGACCCGCAGGAACTGCTCCGCGGCGGACGCGCCGGTGCGGATTACATACTGAGCCTGAAGCAGGAAACCCTATGGATCGCCGACGAAGTCGCCTCCACTCCGGTGCTGATCCCATCCACGCCAAACGACATGGCGTCGCTATATCAGGCGATAGAGGCCATGCAAGCCCAGGGTCGCGACTGCCTGGCCGATCCGATCATCGAACCGATCCATTTCGGTTTCACCGAATCGCTGGTGCGCTACCACGACCTGCGCAGGCAGTTTCCGGACGTGCAGATCCTGATGGGCACCGGCAATTTGACGGAACTGACCGAGGCCGACACGATCGGCATCCAGACCTTGCTGATGGGGATCGTTTCGGAACTGCGCATCACCAACATCCTGACCACCGAGGTCAGCGCCCACGCCTGCGGCGTCATTCGTGAAGCAGACCGGGCACGCCGCGTAATGCATGCGGCGCGCGAAGCCGGCGCGCTGCCGCAAGGTTTCGGTGAAACGCTGCTGGCGCTGCATGCGCTCGACCCGTTTCCCTGGAGCCGCGACGAGATCGCGGCCACCGCCGCCGCAATCAGGGATCCGAGTTTTCGCGTGCAGATCAGCGCGGAAGGCGTGCATGTCTACAACCGCGATGGAATGCGCACCGCGACGGATCCGTTCAAGTTGTTTGGGCACCTTGGGCTGGAAGGTGACGGCTCGCACGCTTTCTATCTCGGCGTCGAACTGGCCCGGGCCCAGATTGCGTGGCAGCTCGGTAAACGTTACGTGCAGGACCGTGAACTCGACTGGGGTGTCGCGCAACTGCGGGTGAGCACCGATGCGGATGCACAATTCATCGCGCCGCCCCGGACCGAACCATCAAGGACCGGATCATGATTTTCGAGACCATCGTCACCACGCGGGATGAATTCGGAAGCGATCATATTGCGCCGATGGGCATCCGCCACGAGGGCAACTTCATCGTGCTCAGTCCGTTCCGCCCGTCGGCCACACTCGAACACGTGCTGCGCGAAAAATGCGCGATAGTGAACTATACCGACGATGTGCGCATTTTCGCCGGCTGCCTGACGGGACGTTACGATTGGCCCACGCTGCCCGTCGGCCAGCTGGCCTGCCGCCGACTGGCGGCGGCGCTGGCGCATTCCGAGGTGCGACTGGAACGGGTGCAGGACGACCCGACCCGACCGCGACTCTATTGCCGGGAAATCGCGCATGTCGCGCACGGCGCCTTCGGCGGCTTCAATCGCGCGCAGTCCGCAGTGATCGAGGCGGCCATTCTGGTCAGCCGGTTGAACATGCTGCCCCGGGAAAAAATCGACGCCGAAATGGCTTATCTCGCCATTGGCCTCGAGAAAACGGCCGGGCCGCGGGAACTCGAGGCTTGGGGCTGGCTGGAAGCGCGCATCGACGAATTTCGCGGCGGCAAAAAAGAAAGTGCCGCATGACGATGATGCTGGCCAGCGTGCGCACACTGGACGAAGCCCTGATTGCACTCGATGGCGGCGCCGACCTGATCGACCTCAAGGAACCTTCGCGTGGCGCGCTTGGCGCGCTCGATCACGCGGCGGTGCGCATATGTGTCCAGACCATCGGTGGGCGCCGGCCCGTCAGCGCCACCATCGGCGACCTGCCTTTGATGGAACCGCGGACGATGGTTGCAGCGGTGGAACGCATGGCCGCCACCGGCGTCGACTTCATCAAGATCGGCTTTTTCGCTCATCCACAGGCGTTCGACTGCGCGAAAGCCTTGTCTGAACTGGCGGGACGCACCCGGCTGGTTGCGGTCATATTCGCGGACGAACCCTACGATCTCGCATTAGTAAACGAACTCTCCCGCAACGGGTTCGCGGGCGTCATGCTGGATACTGCGCACAAGACCGGCAAGACGCTGCGCGAATGGCGCACCGGAGAGGAACTCGAAGAATTTGTCGCCCGCGGGCGCAGCTTTGATCTGATCACCGGGTTGGCAGGCTCGCTGAAGCGGGAGGATATTCCGCCGCTTATCGCAATCGGGCCGGACTATCTTGGGTTCCGCGGTGCGCTGTGCAGAAACGGTGTGCGCGTGAAAGTCCTCGATGCCGTCCTGCTGACGGAAATCAGGAGTGCGATTCCGCGGTCCGCCCTATTGCCGGTCAGGCGCCCGCTCGCCGCGTGACCCCGGCGATGGATCAGGCGGCGGGTCTCCGGCACGTCCAGCCAGCACTTGGGCAAGTTGCCGGTGGTCGCCATGGCCGAGCAAGCAATATTGAAACTTTGCGTCCGCACAGAACCGATCGAAGCAGGCGTCGACCCAGCCGTTGTTCGCCATATCGACGGCACGCATCCCCGGATCGGAAACCGGAACCGATTTCACCAGGACAAGCCGTGCGGCTCCGATTTTGCGTGCGAGCCAGGCCGCGAGGCTGTCCGATGTGACGTCCCAGGTCTGCGGAATCGACACATCGTCAAAAACCATCTCGTAAGGCATCCAAACGGCGACCTGAGCGTTGCGCAGGGCTTCGTCAATTGCAGCGACGTCATGCGCCGCCATGAAATTCGCTCGCATTCGGCAGAGCACGTTTCCATATTGCTCCATCGCGCGCAATGCCTTCCGGTGCGCAACGCCATCGTCGAAACCTTCACGCGCCTGTGCCACCCTGACTTCGTCGGCCCAGGGGCCACCGCCCGGCACCAGCACGACTTGTCCCGCACCTGCCGTGGCGACGACGTCCAACCACTTCGGCAACTCGTCCGAGCGGGCAAGACTGCCGCCGAGCTTGACGACACACACTTTCATTTCCGTTTGTGCCGTTGCGCCAGCAGCGCGACAGCCACTGCAGGGGCGCAGCTCGACGCCCACGACGCCGCATCCGGCGCCGTATGGATCAGCGCATCAAAATCGCGATAACGCCTGCCGAGGCGCACGGCGAGTTTTCTGGCGAGGAAGCGGCCCGTCCCCGCACCCACCACCGGACTGCGATCGACTGCGACGGTGCGCGACAACACCCGCTCGCAAGCCTGCTGGATCTGCCACAACTGCAGGTCGGCCAGCTGGCGAGCGCATTGCCGCCAGTGCGCAAGGGGCGCGGACTCGAGATCGCGGCCGATCATGCGCGCCAGCCTGCGTGCGCTGTCACGCACCGACTTGCCGCCATTGTCCGCGGCGGGCAGCTGATCGGCATCTTCGGGCAGTTCGCCGGTCAGCCGGTAGACATCGGCCATGGTGGCAAAATATTCCGCCATTGCCGGAATCCATCGGCCCTCGAACGGGATGCGCTGCGCGAGCGCCATGACCGGCGTGCGCACGACACCGGTGTAGACCAGTTCTTCGCAGGCCAGACGATCCGCATCGCCGAACCCCCTTATCCGCATCACGCCATCGCGAATCGGAACCAGATCGGTGGTCGTGCTGCCAACGTCGACGAACAAGGCGTCCGCCAGCAGACCCGCGACCAACTCCGCGCTGGCGCCCCAGTTCGCCGACGCCACGGCACCGGTATTCTGCGCAGCGTTCCGGGGTGTCAGGAACCCGGCCGGTCCCGCATAGACGTGGGTACGATCCGCGGGCACTTGCTTTGCGAAGCGTGCAAGGATCAACTTCACGCCCTCGTCCCGGTTCCGGAAGAAATCAGTCAATTCCCCCGTCATGGTGACCGCGTGCAGCCCGGCTGCAGGCAGGTCGGCGAGGGTTACGGCAATGGCATGGTCGAGATGCTCCAGTCCCAGCCAGAGCGGACAAGGCAGTTGCTGAACCTGGACGACCCTGCCCCGGCGATCGACCGCCGCAGCCTTGAGGTGGGCGCCGCCGATGTCCCAACCCAGCGTGACCTCAGCCCGCATATGCCACCTCCACTTCAACCACGCGCGCCGCGCACTTCACCCCGACGGGCAGGTCGAGCGAGCCAGGCAATTCGAGCACGAGTTGCGCCGGATTGATGCCGGTCGCGCGGCGCAGACCGGCATAAGAAGTCGTCAGTCTCGGGTTCACTTCGAGCACGACCGGTCCGGCCTCGGTTTCGATGAAATCCACGCCGCAATATCCCCATAGGCCGGGCAAGGCGCGCGCGATGCCGTCTGCCAATGCGGCATATTTGCGTTCGCCGTCCATCACTGCGCCCACGCTCACGCCACAGAACGCGAACGCTCCGCCGGCAATCCTGACGTTCTGGCGGTTGCAGGCCAGCACGCGCGCGCGGCCGTCGCAACAGAGCACGGACAGGCTGCGAGGATCGCCTTCGAGGTAATTCTGGAACACCAATCCGGCGTGCGCATTGTTGCGCAGCCAGGCCCGCAGCTGCGATCTGTCCCGGAACAGCCGCGTGGCCTGGCAGCCGGCGCCGTCGTCCGGCTTGGCCACAATGCCGCCCATCGCGGCGGGAACGCTGCGCTCGTCGACATACGTGGGAAGCGCGGCAACCCCTGCGTGCGCAAGTAAATCCGCGGTGGCGCGTTTGCTCGTGGTAATTTTCACGGCATCCGGTCGGCAGCCCAACAGGGTACGGCCCGTGCGGAGGATTTGGTCTGTGACGCGCGACAACACGCCGTCTTGTTCGGGTGCGATTGGCCATACCGCATCGGCATCGCGCATCGCGCTGCGAAACACCTTCTGGAAATCGGTGGCGCTGCGCACGGGATACAAGGCCGCCGGCAGGTCGGCGCGCAGACGCGCATCGCGCATGACGGCGACGTCCACGCCCGGAATCGCCGTAAGATCCTCCACCAGGGCGCGCAACATCAGGTCACCTTCCGGTGCCAGCGCGGACATGTCCGCGTCGCGCGGCATTGCGCCGCCGGTGATATGTTCGTACGCCAGTATTTTCATGAAAAAAGGCTATCCGTGACCGGCTTTAACCTGATTCCCGTGATCGACCTCAAGGAAGGCATGGTAGTCCATGCCCGCGAAGGCCGACGCGAAGAATATCGGCCGGTCGATTCCCGGCTGGGATCCGGCGCCGATCCGCTGCAAATTGTGGCGGCCCTGCTCGCGCTGCATCCGTTCCGTTGCCTGTATGCCGCCGATCTCGATGCGATCCAGCAGCGCGGCGGCAACATGGCATCCCTGCAGGCCATCCATCGGCACTTTCCCAAACTGGAATTGTGGGTGGACATCGGCATGAGCGACGAAACCGGGCTCGCGCGCTGGCTTGATGCGGGACTGGGCCGCCCGGTCATCGGCAGCGAATCCCTGCGCGATGCCAGCTTCGTGGCCCTGGTCCGCGACCGCTGTGTGAAACCCTCCCCGGTTCTATCGCTGGACCATGTGGGCGAGGATTTCAGGGGACCGCAGGTGTTGTTGACGCACCCCGAACGCTATTGGCCGCAGCGCGTATTGGCGATGAACCTGCAACGGGTGGGCAGCGACAGGGGGCCGGACCTGGAACTGATCGTCGGGCTGGCCGCACGCGTACCCGGCTGCCAGGTCTACGCGGCGGGCGGCGTGCGCTCGATCGCGGACCTGGAAAGCATCGCGACTGCCGGTGCTGCGGGCGCGTTGATCGCAAGCGCCCTGCACGATGGCCGCATCGGTCCCGCCGACCTGGCGCGCATCGCAGAAACGATTGCGCAACGCAGTCAATAAGGGCCCGCCCCGTGCGGCGGAGCGGGCCCGGGACAGGATGTTACTTGTGTGCCTGGAACGGGTGATCCATGGAACCGCGTTTGGCCGTGACTTCCGCCGCTTTCGGCTCGCCCTTGATGGCGCGCGCGATCGACTCCTTGACCGCTTTGTAGTTGTAATCCTGGATCTTCTTGTCGTCCTCCGCCTGCCAATGGATGAACACACCCACGCAGATGAACAGGTTATCGGCCTCGTCCGCGGGAATGACGCCTTCGGCGACACTGTCCGCCACCGCCATCGCCACCGCGCGCTGTGCCGGCCCAAACATCTGTACAGCCTGTTTGGCGCCCTTGATGGTGACCTTGTTGAACATCACGGTGGGCGGCTTGCACAGCAGGTTCGGCGCCACGACCGCCAGCAGCGAGGTGAATCCGTCCTTGTTGTTGGTCAGCGCGTTGCAGAATGCCGACTCCACGGGACTGCCGCGCGGACCGATCAACAGGTCGATGTGGGCCACTTCGTTGCCTTCCCCGACCAGCGATTCGCCGACACACACTCCATTTATCTTCGCCATTTGTTCCTCCTTCGGTTCTTGACCTTGGTTGTTGATCGAACACGGGCCGCAGCCCGCCACTCACTCACGCACTCATCCGCTGGCGCCAACTTCGGCCCGACTTGACTGTGAAACGTCGTCCAGCGAATTCTCCAGGTCCATCGCAACCAGGGTGGCCACAGTCATATCGGCACTGGCGCCCGGATTGATGGATCGTGCCTTCAACTGGCGGTCGAACGCCTCCAGTGCCGGCATTTCCTGCGCGGGATCCTGCGAGCGACCCAGCGCCTGACTCAGACCGCGCGCCTGCAGACTGACGGACGCGGCCACGTCATTGCCATGCTTGCGCGCAATGTGGCTGTCTGCGAATCGCGCCAGAAAAACCAGATAGGCATGCACCGCGGCCCAGTTACGGCTATGCCACCGCGCCAGGCCGTGCTGCAGTGCCGGCAGGCCGGTCTCGAAAATGTCCTGGTAGTCGGTCACGTACTGATACGCGATCCGGTCCCGCTCGCGAGCCTCCTCCATGGCCTCGCGCAGCGTGACGTGCGGCACCTGCGTCACGTCATGGCGCTCGGATCTGCCCAGGCCACCGGGCCCTGCCATGCGAATGGCGCGATAGGCCAGATCCGCATCCTCCACATCGAGTTGCGCCAGCACCTGGCGCAGCCGTTCGCGCAGGACCGGTTCCTTCGAAACGGCGGCCGCGGCCTGTGCGAGCGGGGCGCACAGCAGCACGATCCCGAGGTTCGTGTTGATCGGCACCACCGCCCGCGTCGCCTCGATCGCGCGCACGATGCGCTCGCCCGTTCCCGCGGCGGGCGCGGCAATCGCAGCGGACATGGCATCGGCGCTCGCGACAAAATCATTCGCGTGCATGCCATGCCCGGGAGAAGCGAGACTGACATTTCCCGGCTTGAATGCACGGACATCGGCGATGCACGCGTCCCAAACCGCCGCGGCAACGGTTGCGGGATCAAGCGAGAACGTTCGGATGGCCGTCATGCCACCGAATGCAGCGCGCGGCGCCGCAAATGCCTATCGACAAAATCATCGACGAGCAGCCGGGCAATGTTTTCACGGGCGACAGACTGCAAGCCCTTCCATGCCGGAATGCCGTTGACCTCGATGACCTGGAGGCTGCCCGCACGATCGCGAATCAGGTCCACGCCTGCGTAATCCATCTGCAAGGCGCGGCACGCCCTCTGCGCGAGTACGCGCATATCCTCGTGCCCGGACAAATCGACCGGCGTGCAGGTGCCTCCCTGCGAGACGTTCGTAATCCAGCTTCTGCCCTGCCGTTTCATCGCCGCCACCGCCATGTCGTCGACTACAAAGACGCGCCAGTCGTGCCATGCGTCGCTGCCCGACTCGATATATCGCTGCAGGTAGTACACACCGTCGTAGTCGGAGACCGGCGGCAAGTCACCGGCGGCGGCAATGCGTTTCAGGCCGATTCCCCGCGAACCGAACAAAGGCTTGAGCACCAGTTCCCGTCCTGCGGCGACTTCGGCGCGCACGACAGCGAGCGCCTCGCGCTCGCTTTCCATCACCCAGGTCGCGGGGACCGGAATGCCGGCATTCGCGAGCACAAAGCTGGTCATGGCCTTGTCCACGGTTCGCTCGATCGCGCGGCCATCGTTGTACACCGGAACATGCATCAGCTTTAGCGCATGCAGCACGTCCAGACGCGACACGACCTGCTCGAGCGTGCCACCGGGAATGCCGCGCACGAAAACGCCGTCGGGCAACCTGTCCTCGAATCCCGGAACCACGACATTGCGACCGCTGCGATGTAAATCGAAACGGCAGTCACGCAGCGAAGAAAAACCAGCGTTGACGCCGCGTGCCAGGAAGGCTTCGAGGAGCCGGGCACCGTGCCAGCCGGGCTCATCGGTGAATATGACGACATCAGGCATCGCCGCCCCCGAACGAAGATTCCAGAAGTTCTTCGTCGATTGCGCCGGCGTGGAAGGTTCTCCCGCTTTTGAGCGCCGTGACCGCGACGACTGCGGGGGCAAAGAGGTGTGGATCGATGCGATAGAAATCGAAGCCCGCGTCCTCGAACACGCGCGCGAACGGTTTTCCGTAATCCCTGGATAGACCGGACGGCAGGTTCGCCGCAAGGCGCTCGGCCTCGCCGTCAACGCAATCGACGAACAGTTGCACTTTGCCGCCGAACAGGATCGCATCGTTGGTGCGCCCCATGGCCGTCAGGAAGTCCGCCGCGGGCGGCGGCAGCGGCGCCGCCGCCGCGCCATCGACGACGTGATGCAGGGCAAATCCGAGCGCATGCGCCTTGTGAAGTGCCACTTCCAATACGCGCGCCACGATCTGCACCGTTCCCGCCAGACTGCGTGTGGGCGTCAGGATCAGCGTGACACTGTCTGGCTTGATGCCGCAATCCCGGGCGATCCGATCGGCAATCTCGACCGGCGGCTTCTTGTCGACTTCGAGAACCACGCAGACGGATTCCGCGAAATCGCGGTACGCCAGTTCGGCGAACAGATCCTCCCGGCAGGCCGCAGCCCGTCCGGGTCCGGAACCGAGCGCCCGATAACCGCCCTTGACCTCGCCATGGCTCAGGCTCCAGCCGGCATACTGGCTGCCGAGACAGGCCAGTACCGGATTCGAGGCGTGAACCGAAAGCTCGAACGGCCAGCGCGGCGAAGCGGACGGTTGCAGGGAAACGCTGCCCAGTCCTCCCATGCAAATCTGCGCGATGCGCAATCCTGCTTCCAGTCCGCCGCGAGCGGTAATACCGGCATCGACCACGACGCAGCCGTTGTCGAGTCGCTCCACGCCGAGGCGCAGGCTTTGCGCCTGCAGGATCAGGTCGTGCACCAGCGGCGCGGCCAACGCATTCACGCTGGGCCAGTTCGCGGCGATAGCCTGCTGCCCGGGATCCGGGACAACGCCCGCTTTGGTTTCCGTTGCGTTCACGCCGCCATCCGCAAGAACAGACTGCTCAATGACGCCCGGCGGGCCAGGGCAAGGTCACGGGCGCGAACGCTGGAAGCGGCTTCGGCGTGCACGCTGCAGACCGGCGCACCGGCCGCAATCGGCGAGCCGCCTTCCGGGATGTCGGTACACCAGCGCGGCCAGCGCATGCGAAACGGCACGCGCAATGCCTGCGCGGCATAAACGATGGCGTGCGCCCGAGCGTGAAGCCGCTGCGAATTGACCGGCAATTCGCCACGGCACGCCCGCAGGTGCAGCGCGACCATCCCTTCCGGATAATCGGCGTCGTACAGATCGATGGTCGCCGTCGGCCGCGGATTGATCTCCAGCACGTGCGGTTTCGCGTCCGCGTCGAGAATGAAATCGAGGCCGTTCAATCCGATCAGCCCGGTCGCGCGCGTGAGGCGGTCCAGCCACGCCGCAATCCGCGTCTGCGTTTCGCCGGGCAGCACAATGCCGCTGACCGCACCGCCATAACAAAACGGCGCGCAGGGTGCGCCGCCTGCGGTCCATTGTTCGTTGACGCCGATCGCACGTGCGTCGCGGCCATCCGCCGCAAACAGGACCGACAGACTGCGTCCGGTTAGCGCCTTCTGGAAATAACGGCCCGGCCTGGCGCGGTGGCGTGCGTATGCGGGCCTGACATGACTGCCGCCGGCAGCACCGGTGCGCTTGACCAACCAGCCGCGGATGTCGGCGGGCGGTTCCAGCCTGCTCTCGGGATGCGTGATCCCCAGCGAATCGAGCAAGGGGAAAAAACTCGCCGGGTCCTTGAGCCGCGCCACCGTCACCGGGTCGTTGCCGAACAAGTTGCGGTCTTGCGCCAGTCGCCCGAGGAGCTGCGTGCGTCCTTCGAATCCCGAACCGTAGACCAGCCCGGCGCAGCGATCCGGCGGACACAGCAACTGCGCCGCAGCGAGCAGGCGGCGTGAATCGAATCTGCCACTTTGCGTCGCAACCCTGCGGCTGGCCACGGCCGGCCCACGGACATCCAGATCGTTGAACAGATCAAGAACAACAAACGGCAGGCCACCCCTCGCGGCCGATTGCGCAAGCGCGCGGCCGGATGCGGACACCAGCAGCAGCGGCAATGATTCAGGCGATGCCGGCATGCTTGCGCGCCTGCGTGAATGCATCCTGCAAATCCAGATAGAGTGCCTTGTCCGACTGGAGCATGGCCTCGAGCAGGCTGCGCTGCGTCTGGTACTTGATATTGCCGATGGCCAGCGCGCCGATGCCCACGGCCTTTCCCGAACCCGCCTCGAGCGGCTTGCCCTCATCCAGGGCATCGACACCCTCGACACCGGCGGGCGGCACGGCATTCACATCTGCTGCCACCAGCAGCCGAGGTGCCTCGGCAAGCAATTCTGCGGAAACGACACGGTATCCGGCTTTCGCGGTGGCCAGCGCGACCTCCGCCTTCTGCATCATCGCCGCCTTGAGCGATTCGGTACTCGCCTCCACCGGCTCGACCTTCGTTCCATAGCGGCGGTTGCAATCCTCGGCGGTGCGCCGCGCGCGCGTCGCGTCTTCGCGCCCGACGATGCCGACTTTCGCCCCGGCCCGGGACGCGAGCACCGCCGCGGCAGCGCCGACCGGCCCGCTGCCGCCGAATATCATCACCGTCTTGCCCTCCAGGCCGGTGCCATGGCTTTTGCGCAAATGCTTCTCGACGGCCGCAACCATAGCGGCGGCGGTCGTAAACGCACCGCTCGGATCGACGAATACCGATACCTCGAACGGCGGCACCATCGCCTTGCGCGCCGCGTCGAGCATGTCTGCGGCGAGCCCGTTCTCGCGTCCGCCAATAAAGATTCCCGTACGCTTTGCCCCTTTGGGACCACGCGAAAATATCGCGTCCTGCGTCAGCGCCGCGACCTGGTCGAGCGCGACATTTGTGTAGGGAACGACGGCGTCATAGCCGGCGTCGTAGGCCATGTTGACGTCGAAGGGGCTGGCCTGCGCCATCGGCGTAAACAAATGCAAGATGTGCGGTTTGTCCACGATGTCCGTCCGGAAGAAAATTCCGCTAGTTCGCCGAGGCGGACTTTGCGGCGGGCTGACACAGCGCCACGTTCCCGCCGCGATTGCGTCCACCGCAGACCATGAAATGCAGCGGCCCCGCGTCACCCCAGACCAACTGCGCATCGTGCACCAGTTTCGCGGCGCGATCGTCCCCGGGGACGATCGCGAAGCCGGTCGGCCCCCATGAACTCTGCCCGACACCGGAAATACCCTGTCGCTCGAACCAGGCAAGCGCCTCAGCAACTGCGGGACTGGTAAACCGTCCGCCCTGGGCCGCCGCGAAATAGTCGCCGGTGATGCGCTGCAGTTCGCCGATGGCATTGCCGAAGCTTTCGATATCGCGTTCGGCCAACGCCGGCAGCGCCTGCATTAGCACGAGGCGGCACAGATGACCGGCCAGCGTCTCGGGAAAGCTCGGCAACGCTTCGAACGCGGCGGCTTCACGATCGCCATGCAAGCCGTGGCCGGCGCGCGCGAGCACCAGCACGACGCGCCAGTCCGCCGGAAAGTCGATCTTCGACACGATCGGCGGCGGATCGGCTCCTTCTCTTTTTCCGCCATCGACCAGAAAGCCACCGACCTCGAAAGCCCCCGCCCCGATGCCGGAGCGCTGGCCGCGCTGCACGACTGCCGCGATTTCCCGGACCGGAAGGTCGAGCCGGTACAAGCGGGCCAGCGCGACGCCGACCGCAATGCCAAGCTGGGTTCCTGAACCCAGGCCGATATGCTCGGGAATGGTTCGGGAAATGTTGAGCTGAAAATCGTTCGGCAGATTGAAACGGCTGCGCAGCGCATTCGCGAACTGCGTCGCACGTTCCGATTGCATTCCCGATATTGTGCAAGGCGGCGCGCGCTGGACGGACAACTCGACGCGCGGTCCTTCCAACGTCAGGCCCACGCTGCCAAACCGTCTCCCCCTCGATCCGTTCATGTCCAGGAAACCGAGATGCAATCTTGCGGGAGCAATAACGGAAACTGTGCGCACGCCGGGCCCTCATCGTTGGATCGCCGGTACACGGATTGGGTCTTTGCCACAGGCACGCGTACCATCATGCGATCGGTTAAAGTTTACATCGCAGCCCAATCCGATCATCGAAAAGTTTTCCGGCACAGGTGTTCAATTTCGGATCAAAGGGGATCGAATATGTACAGTAATGCGACACCCCGGCAACCGATCTTCTGAGTTGCCTATTCAAATGCCGACAAACATGTCCGGCCCTGCGCGCACGCACGCATTCGACAATGTCCCCTGCCCGTTTTGCGGACTGCTGTGCGACGACCTGCGTGTGGAGACGACAGACGGCGCGGCGACGGTGGTCGCCAACGGCTGCGCGAAAAGCCGCGCGATGTTTGCGGCGGATGCCGCGAATGGTGCGAGCGCAATGGTCGACGGCAAGCCCGTCGACCTGGCGACCGCAATCGGCCGCGCGGCGCATATCCTGCGCGCGGCGCACCGGCCGCTGCTTATCTCGGCGGGGACTGACGTTGCCGGCATGCGCGCGCTCATCGAACTTGCCGAGCACTGCGACGCAAGCCTCGACCACGTGAACGCGGACACCCTTATGCGCAATCTGCGCGTGCTGCAGACAACCGGCTGGATCAGCACGACGCTCACCGAAGTGCGCAATCGCGCCGACCTGCTGGTAGTCGCGGGAACGGACATCACCAGACGTTTTCCCCGCTTCTTCGAACGTTTCTTCGGAGAATTCGAGACGCTTTTCGACGTCGGCGCTCGCGAACTTTGGTTCCTCGGCGCCGTGCCGGACGGCCTGCCGGCGGGACTGCGCTCCCGGACGCGGTCCCTGGCCGTCGAGCCGGACCGGCTCGCGGAATTGTTTTCGGCCCTGCGCGCACTTTGTTCAGGCCATGCATTCAGCGAGGAGAAAATCGCCGGGGTGCCGGCCGGTCTTCTGGGCGAATTGTTCGGACGCATCCGCGTCGCGCGCTATGGCGTTCTCGCCTGGGTTGCGGCGGATCTTGCTTTCCCGCACGCCGACCTCGCGATCCAGGCCATGTGCGAGTTCGTGATGAAACTCAATGCGCAACAGCGCTTTTCGGTGTTGCCGCTGGGTGGCAGTGACGCCGACCTTACCGCGCAACAAGTAACGACCTGGCAGACCGGATTTCCGGTGCGGGTGAATTTCAGCAGCGGCGCACCCGCGGAGGACCCGGCACGGCACGGCGAGGCCGACGCGATGCTTTTCGTCTGCGCATTGGATGCCCGGCGCACAGCGCCGTCCGGCGACGTCCCTTCCATCGTGCTCGGTCGCGCAGGAATGCGCGCGGAGGTCTGCTCGGTATTCATTCCGGTATCGGTTCCAGGCCTGCATCACGCCGGCCATCTGTACCGCGCCGACAACGTGGTCGCCGTGCATCTGCGCAAACTGACCGGATCGGCGCTGCCCACTGCCGCGCAGGCCCTGCAACGCATTCTCGACACGATCAGGGAGCCGCATTGATCAGGCTCAGGGGCGGACGGCTCTACGATCCCGCGCAACGGATCGATGGCGAAGTGCGCGATCTGTTCGTGCACGACGGCCGCATCGTGGCACCTCCCGCGCCGGGAATGCCGGTCGATCGCGAATACGATCTTTCCGGGCGCGTGGTCATGGCCGGGGCGATAGACCTGCACACGCACATCGGTGGCGGCAAAGTCAACATCGCGCGCGCAATGCTAACCGAAGACCATCGCGACAACGCCTTTTACCGGTCCGGCCTTACCCGATCCGGAAGCGGGGTCGCCGCGCCGTCAACGTTCGCAACCGGTTACCGGTACGCGGAGATGGGCTACACGTCTTGTTTCGAGCCGGCCATGCTGCCGGTCAACGCGCGCCAGGCCCACATGGAAATGGGCGACACGCCGATCGTCGACAAGGGCGGCTATGCGATGCTCGGCAACGACGATTTCCTCCTGCGGCTGATGGCGGCCGGCGCCGACCAGAAACTGATCAACGACTACGTTGCCTGGACACTGCATGCCACCCAGTGCATCGCCATCAAGGTGGTCAATCCAGGCGGCATCAGCGCGTTCAAGTTCAATGCGCGCCATCTGGATGTAGACGAACCGCATCCGCATTACCGGGTCACCCCGCGAGCGATACTCGCCACCCTGACGCGCGCGGTGCACGACCTATCGATACCGCACGCGCTGCATGTCCACGCCAGCAACCTGGGCGTACCCGGCAATGCGGCGACGACGCTCGCCACCATGGAGGCCGCCGAAGGCCTGCCGATCCATCTCACGCATATCCAGTTCCATAGTTACGGCACCGACGGCGAACGAAAGTTCTCATCCGCCGCGGCCAGCATTGCCGACGCGATCGACCGGCAAGCCAACGTATCGGCCGACGTCGGCCAGATCATGTTCGGCCAGACCGTGACCGCTTCCGGCGACACCATGGCACAGCACCGCAACGCCGGCCACGCGCATCCGGACAAATGGCTTTGCATGGACATCGAATGCGACGCGGGCTGCGGCGTGGTGCCGTTTCGCTATCGCGACGGCAATTTCGTGAACGCCCTGCAGTGGGCCATCGGCCTGGAGCTGTTCCTGCGCGTAAAGGATCCCTGGCGTGTATTTCTGACCACCGACCATCCCAACGGCGCGCCGTTCACCAGCTACCCGCATCTGATCCGGCTGCTGATGGACAAGCGCTTCCGCGACGAAAAGCTCGCGCAGATCCATCCCGAAGCGGCGGCGCACAGCCAGCTTGCTTCGCTGAACCGCGAATACACGCTCTACGAGATCGCCGCCATGACACGCACCGCCCCGGCGCGCAGCCTCGGCCTCGCCGACCGCGGGCGACTGGGAACGGGTGCGGCCGCCGACATCACGGTTTACCGCGACGATCCCGATCGCGAGAAAATGTTCCGCACGCCCGAATATGTATTCAAGGACGGCGAACTGGTCGCGCAGGACGGACGCATCGTGAAAGTGGTGCGCGGCGCGACCCACGTCGTGCGTCCCGACTTCGATCGCGGCATCGAGAGACGGCTGCGCGACTATTTCGATCGCTACCATACGATCCGCTTCGACAACTTTCCGATTTCGCCGGACGAACTGGCCGAATGCGGCAGCCGGGAAATCCTGGTGCACGCCTGCGCGAGGCCGCAGCCATGATCGTCAACGGCGTCACCATCGACGATACCTTCGCAGAAGCGTTCGGCATGCGGGCGACCCGCATCCTGATCACGGCAGCGGACCTCAAGTGGGCCTATCACGCGGCACGAGCCGCCACCGGATTCGCCACCTCGGTCATCGGTTGCGGTTGTGAAGCCGGCATCGAGCGCGAACTACCAGCGGCGGAAACACCTGACGGCCGTCCGGGATTGTCTGTGCTGCTGTTCGCGGTCTCGGCCAAGGAACTGGCGAAGCAGGTCGAACGCCGCGTCGGGCAATGCGTGCTGACCGCGCCAACTTCGGCGGTGTTCGCGGGACTGGAGGGCGAGGCCGTGAACCTCGGCAGGAATCTGCGCTACTTCGGCGACGGATTCCAGATGTCCAAGGTCATCGGCGGCAGGCGCTACTGGCGCGTTCCCGTAATGGACGGCGAATTTCTTTGCGAGGAAACCACGGGCATGGTCAAGGCCATCGGCGGCGGAAATTTCCTGGTGCTCGCCCGCGGACAGGCTCAGGCCCTCGGTGCCTGCGAAGCGGCCATCGCGGCGATGTCCGGGCTGCGCGGCGTCATCATGCCCTTCCCCGGCGGAATCGTACGGTCCGGATCGAAGATAGGCTCGAAGTACAAGAAGCTGTCGGCCTCGACCAATGACGCGTTCTGCCCGACCCTGCGCGGCGCGGTAAAAAGCGAGTTGTCGGCGCAGACCGGCGCGGTGTTGGAAATCGTGATCGACGGCCTGACGCAAGCCGATGTGCGCAACGCCATGCGCGCCGGCATCGATGCCGTGTGCGAGGTCGGCGCGGCCGGCGGGATCCTGCGCGTGAGCGCGGGCAATTACGGCGGCAAGCTCGGCCAGTTCCACTTCGGACTGCACGAGATCATGCAATGAGCGCCCTCACGCTGACATTGCGGGCGCCCCCGGCGCGCAGCGTGGATCTGTCGGCATTGACGCCGGAGCGGCTTGCCGGCCTGGACGCCGGGCGGATCGGCGCGACGCCGTTGCCGGACGGATTGCGAGTCGCGGATCTGTTCGACGTCGCCCCCGGCGATCCGCAGCATCTTGTCATTCGCAACAGTTGCGAGCGGCTCACGCATGTCGGCGCCGGCATGCGATCCGGCAAGCTCACCGTGGAGGGTAACTGCGGCGACTGCGCGGGACGGCGACTGGATGGCGGATTCCTGGAAATCGGCGGCAACGCGGGCGCCTTCGCCGGCAGCGGCTTGAAAACCGGGACGATCCAAATCGGCGGCAATGCCGGCGATTATGCGGGTGGCCCGCTCGCCGGCGAGCGTCAGGGCATGCGCGGGGGCAGGCTTGTCATCCAGGGTGATGCCGGCGACCGGGCGGGAGAACGCATGCGGCGCGGACTGCTGCTCATTGGCGGCAACGCCGGCGCATACTGCGCGGCCAACATGCTGGCCGGCACAATCCTCGTGGCCGGCACGGTGGGCATGATGCCGGGCTTCGCGCTCAAGCGCGGCACGCTGTTGCTGGCACACATGCCGGTGCAACTTCCGGTTACTTTCCAGGACAGCGGCGAACACGCGTTGCTGTTCCTGACACTCCTGGAGAAACAGCTGCAGCGCGATCTCAACACCTTCGCGCGCTTCGTACCGTTCGCCACGAAAGTGCGGCGTTACTGTGGCGACCTTGCCTGGGGTGGCACCGGGGAAATCCTGGTCTTTGCCTGAGGCTGCGCCGGTTCAGCGGTTGTCGAGATCCGAAATGCGTACCTCGTAGGCCCTGAGCATGCATTCGGCCTCGTTGCAGACGTCGCGCACGTCGCGGATCCAGGCGCGCTGCGTTTGCATCAACTGCTCCGGATCGGCGCCGCGACGCACCGCGCCGCGAAATGCAAACGCCAGCCGCTCGTCGGCTTCCGCCAGTCGCGGATTCGAGCACAGCAGTTTTTCGGCATTGGTCTTCGCGCGGCTGCAATCCAGCGCCGCTGGCGCCACCACGGGAAGCGCCAACACGAGGACGGTGATGAGAAGGCCAATCCGCTTCAAGCGATCAATCTCCCGCCTTCGAGGACCGGCACCGCATCGAGCGCGCTGAGGCGAGCTGCAAAATGCACTTCATGAGTGAGATTGCGTTCGACCATCATGCGTCCGACGCGCGCGCGCAGCAGGCAATCGTCGGCATCTTCGCTGCGAAACAGGCTGCGCGCCGCCAGCGCCGCATCGGAAAAGTCGAGATTCTCGTCGAGCGCGCGTGACAGCAGGTCGACGAAATAGCCCGCGCCGTACAGGTCTTCGAGATTGACCATGCCCATCGATCCCGAGCAGACGATCAGGATGGTCTTGCCCGGGTGCCTGTCGAGTACGCGACTGACCACCGCTTCGGCATTGAGCAGCGCACCGGCATAGACATGATCGGCGCGCGACGATTGCCTCAGCGCGACGGTGCCGTTGGTCGTCGAATAGATCAGTTTGCGCCCGGCAATGTTTTCCTCGAGCAGCGCGAGCGGCGTGGGCGACGCGAATCCCGGCAGGGTTTCCGCGTACAGCTCGCCGGCCAGGATATAGCTGCCAGCGGGGTGCTTCTGCGCTTCCGCCCTCGCCCCGGCTTCGTCCAGTGTCGGAATGACCTCAGTCACGCCGTTGGCGAGCGCCGTGATAATGGTCGACGTGGCAAACAATACGTCGAGCACGATCGCGACCTTGCCTTCCAGGCGCTCGTGGTCGAGCTCTTCCTTGCGATAAAGCACGTGCACCTTGTGTTTGAATTGCATGTTCATGTTGCCGGGCTCCCTGGATTGCGGCGGCGGAACATGCCATAGCCTTGCATGGACATCACCATTTCCCCGTTCTGATTGAATACTTCCCAAAGATTATTGACGATGCCGATGTCGGGCTTGCTCTTCGACGCGCGTGTCTCCAGCGTCGTGCGCCTGGCGCTGAGGGTGTCGCCCGGACGTACCGGTTTGAGCCACTTGAGATTGTCGATGCCCGGAGAACCGACGCTGTCCGAATCCAGCAGGTAAGCGTCACACATCATGCGCATGACCATGGCACAGGTATGCCAGCCGCTGGCGATAAGGCCACCATACATCGACTTTTTCGCCGCCGGCTCGTCGACATGGAAAGACTGCGGATCGTATTGCCTGGCGAAGGCAACGACTTCGTCCCTGTCGACCAGCCTGTCGCCGATCTGCTCGACTTCCCCGACCTTGAAATCTTCCCAGTACCTCATGCGACCTTCGCCTTTCGCTGTTCACTATTTACCAATCACCATTCACGGCTTTTTGTCGTACTTGTACCAGCCGCGACCGGCCTTCTTGCCGTTGTAGCCGGCCTGCACCATGCTCTTCAGCAGCGGGCGCGGCAGGAAGCGCGGCCCGTACGCGCCGTGCAGGATCTCCTGCACCTGCAGGGACAGTTTGTTGGTCACGGCGTCGGACAGTTCGAAGGGTCCAATCGGATGGCCCAGACCAAGCTTGCAGGCGAGGTCTATTTCTTCCGGCGTGGCAACGCCTTCCTCGACCAGGCGAACCGCTTCGATCATGAACGCGTGCAGGATGCGGTTCACGGCGAAACCGACCACGTCCTTGACGCGGATCGGCGTCTTGCCGGCTTCCTTGCAGACGGCGATGACCGCATCGACATTCTTCGGTGCGGTATCCAGCGCCGGAATGACTTCGACCAGTTTCATGCGCGAGACGGGAGAGAAGAAATGCGTCCCAAGAAAGTCGCCACGACGTTCCGGCTTCACGTGGGACGACAGCGCCGTGATGGATATGGTGGAAGTATTGCTGGCGAGAATGCAACCGGGCTTGCAGATCGAATCGAGCCTGGCGAAGACTTCGGCTTTCACCGCTTCGGCTTCGAATACCGCCTCGATCACCAGATCGCGGTCGGCGAAGGAGGCGAGGTCGGTCGAGATACGCAAGCGCCCAAGTACCGACTGCACTTCTTCCGCCTTGTAAAAGCCGCGTGCAACGCCTTTGTCGAGAATCTTTGCCAGATTGTCCTTCGCGCGCCGCAGCCCTTCTTCCGTCGTATCGTTGAGCAACACGTCTTTGCCCGCCAGCGCGAATACCAACGCGATTTCCGAACCCATCAACCCCGCACCTACCACGCCGACTTTGTGAATCATTTTCTATCCAGTTCGAGAAAAATATTCTTTCACTGCGGATACCCTACGCGCGCAGCACGTCGGGTATCCGCGGTGAGCGCGTGGCCATTCAGATTTTGACCCACGATTTACGTGCAAGCTTCGTCTGCGAGACTTCGCCGCCTTCCTTCATGGTCGCGAACCGGGTGCGCTGGGCGGTGGCATTTCCGAATAAGACGTCGATGGCAGTCAGGCGCTTGAAATAGTGGCTGACGTTCAGCTCGTCGGTCATGCCCATGCCGCCGTGCAGCTGGATCGCCTGCTGGCCGACGAAACGCCCCGCCCGACCGGCCATCTCCTTTGCGGCGGCGACGGTACGCCGGCGTTCGGTAACGTCCGCCGAATCGACTTTCGAAGCAGCGAGCAAGGCCATCGAACGCGCCTGCTCGATCTGCACCAGCATGTCGACCGCGCGATGCTGCAAGGCCTGGAAACGCCCGATCGGTTGGCCGAACTGCTGCCGCGTCTTCAGATACTCGACCGTCGCCGCATGCAGCGCGTCCATGATGCCGACCGCCTCGGCGCACAGTGCCGCCATGGCGCGATCGAGCACCACATCGATGAGCGGCATGGCCTGGTCGAGCGTACCGATCACCGACTCCGGACCGACCTTGACGCCGGAGAGCTGCAGGTCGAGCGCGCGACTGCCGTCGAACAACGGGTATTCCTGGCCGCCGAGGTTTTCCTCATCCGCTTCGACGATGAACAAGGTGACGCCACGCGCGTCGCCGGGCTTGCCCGCGGTACGCGCCGACACGATGAACTTGTCGGCCACCGATCCATGCAGCACCAGCGTCTTGTCGCCTTCGAGCACGAAGTTGTTGCCGTCGCGAGTGGCGCGGACCTCCACGTGACCGAGATCGAAGCGCGCATTGGGTTCGGCATGCGCGAAAGCGAGGATCAGGGAACCGTCGATGATTTTCGGCAGCAGGATCTTTTTCTGCCATTCGGCCGCGCCGAGCGCAACGCAGCCACCCGCCAGCACGACGGTCGCCAGGTAGGGTTCGAGGACGAGGTTGCGACCCAGCGCCTGCATCACCAGCATGGTTTCCACGCCGCCGCCGCCGAATCCGCCATCGTCCGGCGCGAAGGGCACGCCGAGTACGCCGAGCGAGGCCAGGCCCTGCCAGAGCTGGGCGTTCATCGGCTGGCGATCGGCCAGCATCTGGCGGCGTTGCTCGAAACTGAAATTTTTCTCGAGGAAGCGATCGACGCTGTCCTTGAGCATCGTCTGTTCTTCGGTCAGATTAAAGTCCATGTTCGCCTCTCAAATCCGATTTCACCACAAAGGACGCGAAGGTACGCAAAGGTACGCAAAGGAAATCAAAAACCAAGGAGAACATCAAAATCCTCGGATCGCGACCGGCAAAACAATCCTGCCATCGCCATTACCATTTCCGGATTCCCAATTGCACTTCCCTTGGTCTTCCTTGGCGTACATTTGCGTCCTTTGCGTTTCAAGGGTCTGTTCATAATCCGAGGACCATCTGCGCGATGATGTTGCGCTGGATCTCGTTGGAGCCGCCGTAGATCGTCGTCTTGCGGTAATTGAAATAGCGCGCGGCCAGCGGCGCGGCGTAATCCGGGCCGACATGCGCGCCGATCCAGTGATCGCCCCATGCCATCGGCAGGTGCGGCAACGCAAAGGGACCGACGGCGTCCATCATCAGTTCCGTCAGTTCCTGTTGTATTTCGGTGCCCTTGATCTTGAGGATGGAGGCTTCCGGCCCCGGCGCCTTGCCGTCGCGATCCGCGCTCGCCACGCGCAGGCAGGTGATCTCGAGCGCCATCAGGTCGATTTCGACCCTGGCCACGCGATCACGGAACAGCGGATCTTCCATGAGTGGTCGGCCTCCTTCCTGCTCCTGCGTCGCGATATGCTTCAGGTATTGCAGTTCGCGTTTCGATGCGCCGACGCCGGCGATGCCGGTGCGCTCGTGCGAAAGCAGGAATTTGGCGCAGGTCCAGCCCCTGCCTTCCTCGCCCACCAGATTCTGCACCGGAACCTCGACGTTCTCGAACCAGATTTCGTTGACCTCGTGCTCGCCGTCGAGCGTGATGATCGGGCGCACGGTAATACCCGGGGAATGCATGTCGATCAGCAGGAAGGAAATGCCGTCCTGCTTCTTGCCCTCGCTCGACGTGCGCACCAGGCAAAAACACATGTCGGCCCATTGGCCATGGGTGTTCCAGGTTTTCTGGCCGTTGACGATGTACTTGTCACCCTTGCGCTCGGCGCGGGTCTTCAGCGATGCGAGGTCCGAACCCGAACCCGGCTCGGAATAACCCTGGCACCACCAGTCTTCGCTGGAAAGAATGCGCGGCAGGTAATGTGTTTTCTGCTGCCCGGTGCCGAAGGCGATGATGACCGGGCCGACCATGTGCAGGCCGAACGGCGTCAATCGCGGTGCGCCGGCGGCCGCACTTTCGTCCTCGAAAATGAAGCGCTGGATCGCTGACCAACCCGTGCCGCCATGCTCCACCGGCCAGCCGGCGGCAATCCAGCCTTTCTCGAAGAGAATTTTCTGCCAGCGCACGTAGTCTTCCTTGACCAGACGCTTGTGCTCGAGAACTTTCCGGGACAGGTCGCCCGGCAGGTGGCTGCGGATGAAATCGCGCACTTCGCCGCGGAATGCGGTTTCTTGCTGTGTGTAATTCAGGTCCATCGGGGAATTCCTGGTGGGGGGTCAATGCAGCCGCGCGCGGCGCCGGCACGAGCGCGGCACCACAGTCGCCGAAGGATAAGCGATGCCCGCAGCGCAGGCAAATCCCGGCTGGATGCCATGCGCCGCACGGCCCTATAATGAAGGTTCGAATCCCATGCCGCTTTACAGACACGCCCGGGGCGGGCCGACGAGGAGACCAACATGAACATGCCGGACGAAAAGGCCTTGCGCCATCTGAACACTTCACTGAATCTGGACCCGCTGTGGATCCCCTTCACTGCCAACCGGCAGTTCAAGGCAGCTCCGCGCCTGCTGGTTTCGGCCAAGGACATGTATTACCAGACCCACGATGGCCGCAAGGTGCTGGACGGTATCGCCGGCCTGTGGGCGGTCAATGCCGGCCACTGCCGCCGGCCGATCGTCGACGCCATCAAGCAGCAGGCCGAAACCATGGATTACGCCACCGGTTTCCAGATGCATCACCCGGTTGCATTCCAGGCGGCGGAAAAACTCGTTTCGATCACGCCCGCTGGAATGAACCGCGTGTTTTTCACCAACTCCGGCTCCGAGGCGGTTGATACCGCGCTGAAAATCGCGCTGGCCTATCACCGCATTCGTGGCGAGGGCACGCGGCGCATGCTGATCGGGCGCGAACGCGGCTATCACGGTGTGGGCTTCGGCGGCATTTCGGTGGGCGGCATGGTCGGCAACCGCAAGACTTTCGGCAACATGCTCGGATCGGTCGACCACCTGCGCCACACGCACGACCTGGCGCGCAATGCCTTCTCGCGCGGCATGCCCGTACACGGCGCCGATCTTGCGGATGACCTTGAACGCATGGTGCAACTGCACGACGCATCCAACATCGCCGCGGTCATCGTCGAACCGGTGGCGGGCTCGACCGGTGTACTGCTGCCGCCGAAGGGTTACCTGCAGAAGCTGCGCAGCCTCTGTGACAAGTACGGCATCCTGCTGATATTCGATGAAGTCATCACCGGCTTTGGCCGCACCGGCAAAGCCTTCGCCGCGCAAACCTTCGGCGTGACGCCGGACCTGATGACCTGCGCCAAGGCGCTGACCAATGCCGCGGTGCCGATGGGCGCCGTCGTCGCCAAGCAAGGCATCTACGATACGTTCATGGAAAAAGGCGGGCCTGAAAACGCCATCGAATTCTTCCACGGCTATACCTATTCCGGCCATCCGCTGGCTGCAGCCGCCGCGTGCGCTTCGCTCGACCTGTTCCGCGACGAAAAACTGTTCGAGCGCGCAGCCGAACTCGCGCCTTACTGGGAAGAGCAGGCGCATTCGCTCAAGGGGCTGCCGCATGTCATCGACATTCGCAACATCGGGCTGATCGTCGGCATTGAGCTGCAACCCATGGCGGACAAGCCCGGCGCACGCGCCTTCGAAGCCTTCCTGCGCGCGTACAACAAGAATGTCCTGATACGCTTCACCGGCGACACCATCGCCATGTCGCCGCCGTTCATCATCGAAAAGGCGCAGATCGACCAGCTTTTCGATACGGTGCGCGACGTCCTCAAGACGCTTCCTTGAACTAAAATCCACCGCCGCGGCACCGCGACCGCCATAGGGTTGGCCAGAACATGAAATTCGTCATCGCCCAGATGCAGCACGAGACCAACACTTTCTCGCCGGTGCCCACGCCGTGGGAAGAGTTCGGGCCGAAAGGCCCTTATCTCGGCCGCGATGCCTTCGATGCCATGCAGGGCAAGGGCATGGCGATGGCGGCCTTCCTCGATCTCGCTGCGAAACTCGACGCGCAGGTGGTCACGCCGCTCGCGGCATGGGCCAATCCCAGCGGTCCGGTGGATGGGCGCGCGTACGACCGCATGTGCGAGGCGATCTGCAATGACGTCGCCAAAGGCTGCGACGCGGTGCTGCTCGACCTGCACGGCGCCATGGTCGTGGCAGAGCGCACCGACGACGGCGAAGGCACGCTGCTCGAGAAGATCCGCGCGATTGCGCCGCGCACGCCGATCGCGGTGTCGCTCGACCTGCACGCCAATGTCACGGCGCGCATGGTGCGAAACTGCGACGTCATTACCGGCTACAAGACATATCCGCACATCGACCAATACGAATCCGGACAACTCGCGGGCGCCATCCTGATGCGCATGATGAAGGGCGAAATCAGGCCAGTCATGGCATGGGGCAATGCGCCCATCCTCGCGCAGACGCTGCGCCAGAACACGTCCGAAGGCGCGATGAAGGATTTCGTCGAAGCCGCCCGCCTGGCGGAACGCAACGGCTTGCTGGCTGCCACCGCATTCGGCGGCTTCCAGATGGCGGACATCCACGACGCCGGCATCAGCGTGGTGACCGTCGCCGACGGCGACAAGGCTGCCGCCACCCGCGCCTGTGATGCGGTCCTCGATGTGGCCTGGGCGCAGAAGGAAGATTTCATTTACCGCGGCCAGCCGCTCGAACAGTCGATCGCCCAGGCGAAGCAGATGGGCGAGCAGTCCGGCGGACCGATCCTGCTGCTCGATCACGCCGACAATTGCGCCTCCGGTTCCACCCAGGACACGATGTACGTGCTGCGCGAGGCCCTGCGCCAGGGACTGACCGGCCTTGCCGTGGCGCCCATCCGTGATCCACAGGCCGTGGCCAAACTGGTCGAAGCCGGCGTCGGCGCAACGGTCACGCTGCCGGTAGGCGGCAAGATGGACATGCCGTCGATCCGGCGCAAAGGCGAACCCTTGCTGTTGAGCGGGACCGTGCGCAACATCACCGACGGCGAGTACACCATCACCGGCCCGCAATTCACCGGCATGCGCTGCTTCATGGGCCGCACCGTGGTGCTCGATACCGGCGCGGCACAGGTCGTCATTTCCGAGCGCAACCAGGAACCGTGGGATCGCGGTGTGCTGGAAAGCGTGGGCATCGATCCCACGCGCCAGCGCTACCTGCTGCTCAAATCGCGCATGTACTTCCGTCCGGTGTTCCTGCCGATCGCCAAAGGCATGGTGTTCTGCGATGCGCCAGGGGTATCGTCGTCGGACTGGACCGAATTCGAATACCGCAAGCTGCGCCGGCCGATTTATCCGCTCGACGAAAATTTCGCCGGCGGCCGCAAGGCGGCCGCCGCATGACGCAACCGAACATAAAGAGGAGAAGCTAACGTGAACAAACCTTTGAATCAGGCCTCCGTCCTGGAAGAGATCCACCATTTCATCGGCGGCGCCGAAGTCGCGGGCGGCAGCGGACGTCACGGCGACGTGTACAACCCCGCGCTGGGCAGCGTCAAGGCACGCGTGCCGTTCGCTTCGGAAGCTGAAGTATCGACCGCTGTCGATGCCGCGCAAAAGGCCTTTCCCGCATGGGCCGCGACGCCGCCGCTGCGCCGTGCGCGCGTCATGTTCAAGTTCAAGGAACTGCTCGACGCGCATGCCGACAAGCTCGCCGCGATCATCACCAGCGAACACGGCAAGGTGCTGTCCGACGCCAAGGGGGAAGTCACCCGCGGCATCGAAGTCGTCGAGTTCGCCTGCGGCATTCCGCATTTGCTCAAGGGCGAGTACACCGAGCAAGTCGGCACCGGCGTGGACAGCTATTCCGTGCGCCAGCCGCTTGGCATCTGTGCCGGTATCACACCGTTCAATTTCCCGGTGATGGTGCCGATGTGGATGTTCCCGATCGCCATCGCCTGCGGCAACACCTTCATCCTCAAACCTTCCGAGCGCGATCCGTCGGCCAGCCTGTATCTGGCGAAACTGATGAAGGAAGCGGGCGTGCCCGACGGCGTGTTCAACGTCGTGCACGGCGACAAGGTCGCGGTCGATGCGCTGCTGAACGACAAGCGCATTGCCGCGGTCAGCTTCGTCGGCTCCACTCCGATTGCGGAATACATCTATCGCACCGGCACCGCCAGCGGCAAACGCGTGCAGGCGCTGGGCGGCGCGAAGAACCATCTGGTCGTCATGCCGGATGCCGATCTCGATCAGGCGGTGGACGCTTTGATCGGCGCTGCCTACGGTTCCGCGGGTGAGCGCTGCATGGCCATTTCAGTCGCTGTCGCCGTTGGCAACATCGCCGACAAGCTGGTCGAGAAACTGTCCGAGCGCGCCAAGACCCTGAAGATCGATACCGGCACCAGCGAAACCGCGGAAATGGGCCCGCTGGTTACCAAGCAGCATCTGGACAAGGTCAAGGGCTACGTCGACCTGGGCGTCAAGGAAGGCGCGAAACTCGTTGTCGACGGACGCGGCCACAAGGTCAAGGGCCACGAAAACGGGTTCTTCCTCGGCGGCTGCCTGTTCGACGAGGTCAAGCCGGACATGACCATTTACAAGGAAGAAGTCTTCGGTCCGGTGCTGGCTGTCACGCGCGTGCCAGATTTCGAGACGGCGGTCGACCTGGTAAACAGGCATGAGTTCGGCAACGGCGTTTCGCTGTTTACGCGCGACGGTGATTGCGCGCGCGAATTCGCCATGCGCGTGCAGATCGGCATGGTCGGCATCAACGTGCCGATTCCCGTGCCGATGGCCTTCCACAGCTTTGGCGGCTGGAAACGTTCGCTGTTTGGCGATCACTATGCCTACGGGCCCGAAGGCGTGCGTTTCTATTCGCACCTGAAGACAATCACGACGCGCTGGCCCACCGGCATCCGTAAGGGCGCCGAGTTCGTCATGCCGACGATGAAATGATGCATAACCCTGGACTGCGGGTACGGGGCCGGGAAACACGAGGAACGCAAATGCGCATGACCGTTTACGCAATGGCCCTGCTGGCATGCCTGGGCCTGTCAGGGTGCGGAAAGAGTGAAACCCCCGCGCCACAATCCAACTCTGCCACGGACAGTCATCCGGTCAAGAACGTCGAGGCGTTGCCCTCGGGCAACATCCGGGAAGGCGCGAACACCATGAACAATGCCGCGGATCTGAGCAAGAGCCTCGAGCAGCAGAAGCAGGATCGCGACAAGGAAGCGGAATCGCAGAACAAGTAGTCCCCGGGGGCAGGATGGCCAGAATCGAGAACGCCGACGCGTTGAGGGCATTGATCGGCACGCCGAGCGAGATGGTGCCGCACAAGATCCACCGCGAATTGAACGCCCGCGCCATCAGCTTCATCGGCAAATCGCCCATGATGCTGTTGTCCACCGCGGATGCCGCCGGCAACGCCACCGTGTCGCCGAAAGGCGATCCGGCCGGATTCGTGCATGTCGAGGACAGCCGCACACTGTTGATTCCGGAACGCAAGGGCAACAAGCTCATATTCTCGCTCGCCAACATCCTCGCCAATCCTGGCGTAGGCCTGATATTCCTGGTGCCGGGCACCGGCGAAACCCTGCGCGTGCAGGGACAGGCGGAGTTGCGCGACGATGCGGACCTGTGCGCGAAAGTCGTCGCACGCGGCAACCCCGCGCTGCTGGTAATCCGCGTGCGCGTGACCGAATGCTACTTCCATTGCGCCAAGGCGTTTTTGCGCAGCAGTCTGTGGGATCCGCAAACCTGGCCGGAAAAAGTGACCATCTCCTTCGGAGCAGAGGTAGCCGCGGGTGCGGGCATGAGCCCCGAGTCGGCCCGTGAGTTCGACCAGGCGGTCGCCGGCCGGTACCAGACCGACCTTTGACCATGGCCAGAACCCTGAAGTGCGTCCTCGAGATTGCCGCCTTGGTGCTGATGCCCGGGCTCGCGGCAGCCGAGGATGTCTGGGCAACGAACGCAGGCTATCTGCAGTCGGCAATCAAGACATGCGCTTCCGCCGGCGCTGACCGCACAGCATGCCGCAACTTCACGGGCGAGACGCTGGACCGCCTGTTCGGCATCGGCGATTTCTGCAACCCAACGCGCTGCATGAAAGCCGTGGAGATCGAGTGGGAAATCCGTAACGCTCCGGAAAAATGGGCGGTACTGGGTGCGGCCGGCGACCAGGCGGTGCTCGATAAGGCGCGCGAACTCGCCGCGACCAAAGCCGTAGTCGCCATGCTCAAACAAGCCGATCGCGGCCAGATCGCGATTATCATGCCGGGCGCGGCCGTCGCTTCAGGCAGATGGGGATTGCGCGTCCCGGTCAGCGTGAGCGCCCGGGTCGACCACCCCGAGAAATCGGTTTACGCGAAGGCACTGAGCTGGCTGTTCGCTGGCCCGCAGGACGTCGTGCTATACGCCCGGCGCTGACACGCGGCGATTGCGCTCAGGCACCCAGCGTGGCGCTGTCCCGCCCGTCGAGCGCAGCGTCCAGCGTATGCCAGCCAAGCAACGCGCAATTGACGCGCGACGGGAATTCGCGGATCAGCTCCAGCATCGGCAGCTGGCCGGAATCCGCATGCAACGCGGCGGCATCCGGGTCGCGCAGCAGTTTCTCGAAACTGCGGTACAGCTGCTTGGCTTCCTGCACCGTTTTGCCTTTCACGGTCTCGGTCATGATCGATGCGGAAGCCATCGAAATACCGCAGCACTCGCACTGGAAGGCCGCATCGACCACGCGATCACCCTCCACTCTTGCGTAGACGTCGAAGGTATCGCCGCACAGCGGATTGATGCCATGCGCCTTGCGATTGGCGCCCGCCAGCTCCTGGAAGTTGCGCGCATTCTTGATGTGATCGAGGATCACTTCGCTGTACAGGCTCTTCGTCTCGGCCACGGGCATTCCTTCAGGCAAGCGGCCGGCCGCCGTCGATGGCGATGATGCAACCGGTGGAATATTTCATATGCACCGCCACTGCGAGCGCTGCCGCACCGATTTCGTCGGCGGTGGCCAGGCGCTTGAGCGGTGTGCGCGCCGCCTGCTCGTCGCGCCACTTCTTGTCCAGATTCTTCACGAATTCGGTATCCACCAGACCCGGGGACACCGAGACGACACGAATTTCCGGCGCCAGCGCCCGCGCCAGCGACTTGGTCATCGAGTCGAGCGCCGCCTTTGAAGCGCAATAGGCCACGTTGCTGCCCATCGCCGTGACGCCCGCGATCGAGGAAATATTGATGACCAGGCCGTCGCCGCTGGCGGCGAGCAGGTTGCGCATTGCGCGTACCGCCGCAAACGGTCCGCGCCAGTTGACCCGGAAAATATCGTCGATCAGGCGGTCGTCCAGCGCGTCGAGATCACTGTGAGGAATGAAGCGCGTAATGCCGGCACAGTTCACCAGCACATCGAGACGCTTGTGTTTCCCCTGTACTTGGCCAGCCAGCGCATTCAGCGTTGCGCTGTCGTCGACTGGCACATGAGCCGCCCAGTGCCCGCTGCCGGCAAGGCCGGCAACCAGTGCCTGCGCCGCCTGCTTGCCGTTGTGGTAGGTGACAACGCAGATGCCGCCTGCCTCGGCGAAATGCCGGCAGATGGCCGATCCGATGGCCCCGGACCCGCCCACGACGACGCAAACCTTTCCCCGCAGCGGCATTTCCATCGCGATGCCCCGAGCGGCTAGAGGATCGCGCGAATGCGCGGATCTCGCGCGTGGCGCAAACGCGCCGCCACACACCTGCTGTCCAAGATATTCACCTTGTTCACGACCGTCACGCTGCGCGCAGGCGCCCGTAGCGCTTCACGCGCAGGTCCGCCTGCGCCTTGTGGCCGGCGAAGCCTTCCACCGCGCACAACCGCGAGCAGTATTCCCCGATCATCGCCGAGGCTTCGGGCTTCACGCGCTGGTAGGTGCAGGTCTTGATGAACTTGCCGACCCACAAGCCGCCCGTGTAACGCGCGGCCTTGCGCGTAGGCAGCGTGTGGTTGGTGCCGATCACCTTGTCGCCGTACGAAACGTTGGTCTCCGGACCGAGAAACAGCGCGCCGTAGTTGGTCATGTTGCGCAGGAAGTAGTCCGGGTCCCTGGTCATCACCTGCACGTGCTCGGAGGCAATGCGGTCGGCCTCCTTGACCATTTCCGCATAGTCCTTGCAGAGAATCACCTGCCCATAGTCCTTCCAGGCTTGCCCCGCGATCGCGGCAGTGGGCAAGGTCAGCAACTGCCGCTCGACCTCCTTGACAGTGTCTTCGGCCAGCTTGCGCGAATTCGTCAGCAGGATGGCCGGCGAGTTCGGGCCGTGCTCGGCCTGACCGAGCAGATCGGTCGCGCACATCTCGGCGTCGCAAGTGTCGTCGGCGATAACCAGGGTTTCGGTCGGGCCGGCGAACAAGTCAATGCCCACGCGACCGGACAATTGACGTTTGGCTTCGGCGACGAACGCGTTTCCGGGACCGGCTATCATGTCGGTCGGCTTGATGGTCGCCGTGCCGAGCGCCATGGCGCCGATCGCCTGCACGCCGCCGAT
>JBDTRK010000027.1:0-33970 GCA_039931685.1 Betaproteobacteria bacterium
CCGGGTTCCTGCCGTACGACCGTCACCACGTCCGGTGGCCACAAGTCGGGTACCTAATACGACGACGGTACAGACGGAGAAATATATTCAGTCTGAGTGTTGAAAGGGAAGGCGCCTGCGGGCGCCTTCTTTATTTGTGTTTGAATAGGCACCAGTGACATCGGGCCGCCGCCTGCGGGGCCGCCAACCTTCCCGTTATCGAACAACCAAATCCGCTGTCGTGCCCCTCCTTGACGATCCTGAGGCGAATTTACCGATGAACCTTCGTAATCTCGAAGGCACGCATGCCTTCAGCCTGACGCTGGCGATCGTGTGCCTGTATCTGATGTTTTCGCCGGTCTGGACGCCAGGCATCGCGCCACGCGCATATGATGATGCGCGTTATTTCGAGCTCGGCGCCCTGGCATTACTGCTCTTTTCGTTTACAAGGCATGTCGTCAGGAACGCGGTGACGCTGGCCTGGCTGGCGCTGGATATCCGGGCCCGCATCTTATTGCTGGTTCTGCTCGCGGGCGGAGCGCTGAGCGCGGCGGCGTCGTCCGCTACACACCTGGGGTTGCTGGAGGTTGCGCTCCTCGCCCAAATCATCCTGTTGATGCTGATCGTTTCCGCAGCCGTTCGTGAGAACCGCGTGCAAGCGGACAGCCTGCTCCTGATCGCCATTGTCGCCGGCGCCGTTCTAATGGTGTCGAAGTTCTGGGTGACTTATCTGCTCTACGCCGCGGAGGGCAAGATATTCCCGTGGGACAGTCCGTTCTTAGATTTTGCGAATGTCCGTTTCTTCAGCCAATACCAGTCCTACATACTTCTGCTGGTGATACTGCCGGCGTTCATGCCCGGGGCCGGCAAATTTGTGCGTGCAATGTTTTTTTTTGCGGCTGCAAATTTCTGGGCCTTGCACTGGATGGTGGGTACGCGAGCGGCCTGGATTGGATTGGCTGTCGCATGTGCGGTCGTTCTGGCCTTCGTGCGCCAGGGCAGATGGGCCTGGTTGCGAAGACAAATAATCGTCGCGCTGGCTGGTGCAATCGTTTTCGTCACGCATTCCCACATCGTCGGCTTGCATCCGCAGATGGCGCCCGTCCCTGGCATCAAGTCCATTGTCGAGCGCGGCCAGGACAGCATCAACGAAAGGTTGGAACTGGCAAATAGCGCTCTCGGATTCATTCGCGACCACCCGTTGATCGGTGTTGGTCCCGGGCAATTTGGCCTTCAGCCCTACGCCACCTTCGCCGCTCATCCGCATAACTCGCCACTGCAACTCTTGTCCGAATACGGTGTGCCGGCAGGACTGGCTGGTATTGCGCTAATTGGCATGCTTGCAGTATTTGCAGCGAAAACTTTGAATAGAACCACCGCGGCAGCCGATGTCCTGCAAATCAGTCTGGTCGCGGCCTTGGCGATGGGGCTCACCGATTCTCTCTTCAGCGGCAACCTGATCATGCCGCACAGTCAGATGCTGTTTGGCGTACTGGCGGGCTGGATCATCGGTCGTCAGCTGGGCGCGCGATCCGGCGTGTACGAAAAGTCGATCGCTTTCGTGCATCTCAGATTTGCGATTATCGCGATCGCATTTCTCGCAGTTGGCATTTCTGCGACCCTCAGCCTGGAGTATCTGCCCGTGGTTCGCGAGATTCCGGCCTGGTTTCCAACCTGGAATCCTCATTTCTGGCAGTACGGGCGCTTCTCCGCTTGGTAGCTGTCCGTGCGCGGCTCGGACTCAGAGCAGCTTCGGCGTATTGACGGAGTCGATACGTATCGACTCCCGGCTGCTCAGGTAGTCCTGCAACGGTTCCCAGATCGGGACGCCGGTTGCCTCCGTTTCCCGGACTGACGCCCAGCTTGCGACTCGATAGCGCCTGTCCGCGGCGAGTGCGGAACCATTCAATCGCAGATCGAAGATCCTGCGACCGGCGGCAGCGCTGGCATCGCAGGAATAACTGAGCCCGCGGGTGCGCACCATGTCCCCGCCCTGGCGGTAATACGGATCGGGATTGAACAGGTTGTCGGCAATATCTTCCAGCGTGTCCTTGATTTCCACGCCGGTCAGGTTGCGCAGTGTGATTCCGGGATATGTGATCGCTGTCTGCGCCATCACATCCTCAACGGTAATGCGGGAGCCGGGCAGCAAGGTCGGGCCCCAACGGAATCCGGGAGACAGTGCGATCTGTGCATCCTGCGATTGCTGAAGCGCGTCCAGGATCACTTCGTCAAAGGACCCGTTGAAATTGCCGCGCCGATACAGCAGATCGTCGGTGATGGTCAGCGTGCGGCCCAGCTTTTGTTCGAAAGGCTGCCTTATCCGGGAAATGAGCGCACTCATCTGCGCGTCCGGCTCCAGCAGATCGGAGAACACAGGCATAAGCGAATAGTCGCAGGCAATCTTGCCTTGGCTGGTAAAGATGTCGAGCACACCGAGAAATTTGCCGTTCGACCCGCCGTTGGCGACCAGCGTCTCGCCCCCGGCGTTCCGGACCCGGACCGGTTTTGGCAGAGGGTCGTGGGTATGGCCGCCCAGTATCGCAGTCAGTCCCTCGATGCGGCCGGCCAGTTTCAGATCGACGTCGACCCCGTTATGCGACAGCAGCACGATCGCCGCTGGCTTGAGGCGGCGCGCTTGCTCGATCATTTTTCGTAAAGACTGCTCGTGAATACCGAATGTCCAGTCGGGCGTCAGGTGCCAGGGATTGGCAATCGGCGTGTAGGGATAAGCCTGCCCGATGATCGCCACATCCATTCCGGCGATCTCCTTGATGACGAATGGCGTGAATACCCGGTCGCCGAAATCCCGTGTGAATACATTGTGGGCGATGAATTCAATGGAATCCGCCATCTCATGCCGAATCAGTTCCATGACCCTCTCGGCACCCAGCGTGAATTCCCAGTGTCCGGTCATGAGTTTGACGCCGAGCAACTTGCTGGCAGCGACCATGTCCGCGCCGCGTGTCCATAAGGCCGTGGCTGAGCCCTGCCAGCTGTCGCCACCGTCCACCAGCAGTGCACCCGGACGCTGCAACTGGATTAATTTCACCAGGGTGGCCAGATGGGCGAAGCCACCCATTTTCCCGAATCGAGTCGCAAGTTCCACGAAATCGAGATGGGTAAACGCATAGGCAAGCCGGGAGCCTGGCCGCAGGCCGTAGTGGCGCAGCAGCGCGTCGCCGGTCAAATGCTGCGCCTCGCCTGCCGATTCGCCGGTTCCGATATTGATGCTCGGCTCACGATAGTGGACCGGCAGTAGCTGCGCGTGGCAATCGGTGAGATGGATCAGGCTGGCAGAATGCCTGCGCTCCGGCAGCCGGTAGAACGGCGGGGAATTGCCCGCAAGCGCTGGCAGTCCAAGGCTTCCGGTGGCTGAGGCAAGCATCAACGCCTGCAGGAATTCACGGCGGTGCATCGATTTCATAAAGCGCGGTCGGGAGTAAGGCCTGACGCTTACTTACGATAGACCGATGCGCGCATCGGCAGGCCGTTACTGAGATAGGAGTGGAAGTACTCGAGGTTGTTGAGTTCTTCGCTTCCCGCTGCAAATGGCGCGGCTCGCATTTGCTCCATGCAGCGTCGGTAACGCATGTGCAGCGTATTCAGATTGTCGCCGCCGCGAAATACCGGCCAGTGCGTTGTCTGGCCGACGGCGGGCGACAGAATTTCGGTGCGCAGGATTTTGCCGGCGTTGGCCATGTGGCAGGATGCGCATGCAAAATTGTATTGGCCCATGCGGGTGAAATAGAGCTTTCTCCCCTGTTCGTATTGCGCGAGTGCCCCCGCCCCCTGCACCCGGACATCAACCCGCATGCCGTCGGACAGCGTACGGCCGTAGGCTGTGATGATGCCCATCGTGGCTTTGTCGTTGAACTTGAACTCCGCCTCGCCGTTGTCGCGAAGACAGCGGTTGATGTCCATTTCAAAGGTTACCACGCGGTCGACGGCAGGGGCGTAGTAGGGGTAGTTGCCGGCGACGTTACGACCGCCATTGGCGAAACAGCTTGCAAACGTTTTGCCGTTCCTGAAGGGCTTTTCCCACAGGGCCGCGCCCCTGTCGATGTCGTCCTGAAAAGGAGGAAATTCCATGATGCTGTCGAACTGCGACTTGGCATCGATCGATAGCATCAACGCGCCGTTTACGTAATTTTCCAGCGGCAACGTAGGGAACTGGTCCCGATACAGTGTGATAAAGGACGCGCGATCTTCTTCCGGGGACGCCAAGGCCTGCCCGGCCATGTTGGCCGCCAGAAACGCGGCGACCAGCAGGCCAACCCACCCCTTTCTCCGTCGTAATGACATCAATTGAGCGTCGTCTCGATGCCCGCCTTCTCGCCCATGTTGTCCTCCCAACTTACCGTAACCCTGTCACCTGACTTTGCTCCGTGAATCCGAAAATGCACAAAGGGATTCTTCGACACGGCCCGGCTCCACTGTGCGTTCATCACCGCCCGGCCATTGAGCGTGGCGACGACACGCTGGATGAAATGCAGGGGTATCAGTTCACCGGTAATCGGATCCTTGCGCAATCCGGTCTCCATCGGGTGGAACATCAGAACCTTGACGTCGGCCACATCGCCCTGGAGACGGGCACGAATCTTCATTGCATCAGCCATTATGAGATCCCGTATTCAATTTCCGCTTCAACCGCCACAGCCGCCGATCGTGACTTTGACTTCCTGGGTCGCGACGTAGAATTTCCCCCCGGCTTTGACGAGGACTCTAACTTTTGACGACTCGCCCATCTTGATGCGCGTGGAAATGAACGGCTCCAGTCCGGCTTCAATTTCGAAAATCGCAACCAGCGGTTGCGGATTCTTGTCGGCGAAGATGTAAATGGTTTGCGTGCCGGGAAGCTTGCTGGTTATTTCGACCGGGACAATCGCGCCGTTTTCGGCGATTTCCGGGGCTTTCAATTGAATCTGGTCCGATTCAGTACTGGCGGCTGCGCCGATATTGCGCAATGCATCCGCCAGGACAATGGCTTCGAACGCCGCCTTGTTCCAATCCGCCGCCAGCGATTGCAGCGGGCGCAGCCAACCTGCAGCGAATGTGGCGACATAAGCACTTCCCACGGCAAGAATACGCAAGAAATTTCTGCGGGGGGACATATTAGTTGGCGGTGGCATTCTCATGCTGATGCGAGCGTTCCCTAGAGCGTGTAAAGGAAATCGACGATCAGATCGATTTCTTGCGGCGTCAGGATCTGATGCTTTCCATATGGCGGCATGATCGTATCCGGATTGTTCGATCCGGCATCCCAAATCTGGCGCCGCAACTGCTCCCGGTCGGGGAAACGCGCGCGCATTGTGATCAGGGGCGGGCCGATATTCGCCGAAGTGACGGCTTTTGCATCCGACGGCATGGCGTGACAGGCAAGGCAATTGCCTTTGTTTGTGTCCTGCGCCAATTGCGCACCTGCGGCGTGGGTCTGCGCGGGGTGCACGGGGGCAGCGAGGACCTGACCCGCGACAGCCGCAAATGCAATTAACTCCAGTGATCGCGTCAGAGTCATGGAAACGTTCGCCATTGCAGTCAGACCGCCTTCACGACAAACGGTTCTGACCCGATCAGGCCTCCCGTTCCGCTTGCCAATGGCCTGACTTGCCGCCGCGCTTTTCCATCAGGCGCACACCCTCGATGCGCATTCCCCGGTCGGCCGCCTTGCACATGTCGTATATGGTTAGCAATGCGACGCTAACGGCGGTCAATGCCTCCATCTCGACACCGGTTCGCCCGACGGATTCCGCACGCGCCAGGCATTCGACCGCGTTTGCATTGCCGAGTACCTCGAATTCAATACTCACGCTGCTAAGCGAAATCGGGTGGCAAAGCGGGATGAGCTCCGATGTCCGCTTGGCGCCCTGAATGGCTGCCACGCGCGCAATGCCCAGAACATCTCCCTTGCTGGCAGTACCCTCCCGGATTTTCTGCAACGTTTCCGGGCGCATGACAATTCGGCCGACTGCGATGGCCACGCGATGGGTATCCTGTTTTGCAGCTACGTCGACCATATGCGCCTGGCCGGCGGTATCGAAATGAGTGAACTCGCCCAATGGCAATCCCGTATATTTGTGGACGGGTGGCAGCGCACCCGCGGAACTACATGTTCAGGGGCGCTATCATAGCATCATGAAATTTCAGACAGTCATCGTGGCGCTGCTTGTGTCGAGTATGGCTTTGGCCGACGACTTGCCTGACCTCGGAGACGCCTCCCAAAGCGCGCTGTCCCCTGTTCAGGAACGCAAGCTGGGTGAGGGAATCATGGCGCAGATCCGCTCGGATCCGGCCTATCTTGATGACCCGGAGGTGACCGATTACCTCAATAACCTGGGATACAGACTGGTATCGAACAGCCCTGATCCTGCCGGACCTTTCGAATTCTTTGCGATCGCGGATGGCAGCATCAACGCCTTCGCCTTGCCCGGCGGCTTTGTCGGCGTGCATACCGGATTGCTGCGTGCGGCACAGAGCGAATCGGAACTGGCGAGCGTTTTATCGCACGAAATCGCGCACGTCACCCAACGCCACATTGCGCGCCTGATCGCCGCCCAGCAACGCGTCGGCCTTGCTTCATTGGCGGCGCTCGCGGTGGCTATTCTTGCGGCGCGCTCGAACTCCCAGGTATCCGCCGCAGCCATTGCCGCCGCACAGGCAGGCGCGATCCAGTCGCAGCTGAACTTTACTCGCGAGCATGAGCGCGAGGCGGACCGCATCGGCTTGCAGATCATGGAGAAATCCGGCTTTGACGTGCATGCCATGCCGGTTTTCTTCGAGCGCCTGCAGAAAGCCACGCGCGTGTACGAAACCGGGGCGCCCTCGTATCTGCGCACTCACCCGCTGACTTTCGAGCGCATTGCCGATATTCAAAGCCGCATCGAAGGCGTTCCGTTCCGTCAGATTCCGGACAGTCTGGACTTCCAGTTGGTGCGCGCACGGCTCGCGGCACAGGATGGCAATGCCAGGGAGGCGGTGACCAATTTTGACCGGCTGCTCGAAGAACACAAGTTCGGCACCGAGGCGGCGGCGCGGTATGGCCTGGTGGTTGCATTGCTGCGCGCCGGGGACAATGTGCGCGCGCGAAAGGAATTGGCCCTGCTGCTGGGGTTGAAGGCGAAAAGCCCGATGATCGATGCGTTGGCCGCGCAAACCCTGATCGCGGTCGGCGAGGTGGAAAAAGGGCTTGCCATCTACCGCGACGGCCTGCGCGCGAATCCCAGCCGCAAGGCCCTGGTTTATGGCTACGCCAACGCGCTGCTCGCTGCCAACAGGGCTGCCGACGCGATCCAGTTTCTGGGCGATCGACTGGACGGCCGCAACCAGGATCCGCAAATTTTCCAATTTCAGGCCCGGGCGTATACCGCAATGGGCAAGCAGTTGCTGCAGCACCGCGCGCTTGCGGAAGCGTACGTATTGCGGGGTAATTTGCCGGCGGCCATCGAACAGTTGCAGATAGCGCAAAAAGCCGGCGACGGGGATTTCTACCAAAAATCCAGTGTCGAGGCGCGTCTCAAGGAATTGATTGCCTCCGACACAGAAAGCAAGCGCAAACCCTGAACTCGTGGTTTGTCAGGTCTCGCCACCGGTACTCGATGGCACGACCGGCGCCGGTCATGCGGGTGCTAGTGATTGAATTTACTTAAAAACCTCGCCTTGCGCCCGCGAATTTCCTATCATACCGGAGCTCTCCGGCCGGCGATCTGAACCCCGGGACTTCGCGCATGGACAAGATTGGCAAATACCAGATCATCAAGGAGCTCGGCAGGGGGGCCACCAGTGCCGTTTATCTGGCAAACGATGCCTTTGCCGGGCGCAAGGTTGCCATCAAACTGGTGCGCGCTGACGCGCTCGGCGACAAGGAGCACGGCCGGCGCTATCACAAGTTATTTCTGGCCGAAGCCGCCCTTGCCGGCAAGCTCTCCCATCCGCATCTGGTTGCAATTTACGATGCCGTTTCCGACGAAGATGGCAGCTATCTCGTCATGGAATACGTTGCCGGGGGGACGCTCGAGCCCTATACGCAACCGGCGAACCTGCTCACCATCAACACCATTGTCGAGATCGTCTTCAAGTGTTGCAAGGCCCTCGACTACGCGCATCGTCACGGCATCATCCACCGCGACATCAAGCCGGCCAATATTCTCCTGACCGGCGAAACGGACATAAAAATTTCGGATTTTGGCGCCGCGCTGTCGATAACCGCGGAAACAACGCAGGTTTCGGGAATCGGTTCCCCTGCATATATGTCCCCCGAACAATTGCAGGAGACGACGCTGAGCCATCAGACCGATATCTTTTCGCTGGGTGTGGTGATGTACCAGCTGCTGACCGGTTCTCTGCCTTTCAAGTCGACCAACAACTACAGCATGGTGTACCAGATCATCAACGTCGATCCGCCTCCGGCAAGCCTGTTGCGCCCGGATACGCCCGCTGCGGTCGACCTAATCGTGAAGCGAGCGCTGGAAAAGGACGTCGCAAAACGCTTTCAGACCTGGGAAGAGTTTGCCCAGGCACTGGCCGACACATTCAACAACCTGCAAAGGCCGGAGGAGGTCGTACCGGAAGCCGAAAAATTCAGCATTTTGCGCAGTCTCGATTTCTTCAGGACCTTTCAGGATGTGGACCTGTGGCAGGTCCTTCGCATTTCTACCTGGGTGAGGCACGGGCCCGCCAGTCCAGTCGTCAAAGAGGGAGAGGTCGGTACCGGATTCTTCGTTATCGCTGCCGGTGAAGTGAAGATTACCAAGCAGGGCAAGCTGCTCAACATCCTGCGCACCGGTGAGTGTTTTGGCGAAATGGCCTATCTCGGCAAACGCGCTTTCGAAAGGACCGCTAGTGTTACCGCGGTCAACGACATCACGGTGATTGAGATAACGGCCGAGGCGTTGGCACAAGCCACGGAAGGTTGCCGGAATGCCTTCAATGCCGCTTTTCTGGAATTGCTTGTCGGGCGATTGGAAGCCGCCAATACGCGTCTGTCCCAGTTGCTGCTCGATCGCAACATCAGCCTCTTCTGAAGACGCCCGCCAAGCGCTATTATTGCCGCCATTGTCAGAATTTGAACGCATGGGCGACTACTTGAATCTCGATCCGGATGGACTGCAGGCGCTGCAACACGGCAACATCATGTTGATCGATGTGCGTACCGATCGGGAAGTTGAGCGCGGGCTGATTCCCGGCGCGCGGCACATCCCGCTGCATTTGCTACCGGCGCGAATGCAGGAAATCGGACAGGATCGTGCCGTGGTGTTTTACTGCCAATCCGGTGCGCGCTCTGCCCAGGCGAGCAGATTTCTGGTGGATAACGGCTGGGGTCAGGTATACAACTTGTCAGGCGGAATCAGCGGCTGGTCCGCGCGCGGGCTTCCCGTCGTGCAGAAATGATGAGAATTTGCCGCCCTACCCGGTGATGGACCGCAATGCAGACAACAGAGCCAAATGAACACTGAAACTGAAATCGGATTCGATCGAGAACTTGACGCCCGGGGATTGAATTGCCCGCTGCCAATCTTGCGCACCAAGAAATCCCTGAATGAAATGACGCACGGCCAGGTGTTGAAAATTGTCGCGACGGATCCCGGGTCCGTGCGTGACTTTCAGGCGTTCTGCAAACAGACGGGCAATCAGTTGCTGCTTTCGAACGAAAGCGGCGGGGAGTACCATTTCGTGTTGCGCAAGAAGTAAGCGCGATGCCAGGCTTCGACAGTCTGATAGTAAATTTCGATCGTGCACTGCGCACCTTGTGCGCGCGCGCCGCATCGGTGAGACCGACGCCCGGCGGCGATCTGCAGGAATCCGCGCTTGGCGTTCAGGACGCGCGCACCGCCGCCGCCCTCATGCGTGTCAATCACGCCGGCGAAGTTTGTGCGCAGGCGCTCTATCACGGCCAGGCGATGACTGCTCGCAGTGAAAAAGCGCGTCAGGCACTCGAACATGCCGCGGCACAAGAGACCGAGCACCTCGCCTGGACCGAGCAGCGTATCGAGGAACTCGGCGGACGGGTCAGCGTGTTCAATCCCGCGCTTTATGCCGGTTCGTTCGCAATCGGCGCAGTATCTGGTTTGCTAGGCGACAAATGGAATCTTGGCTTCCTGGCGGAAACGGAAAAACAGGTGGAAGGCCATCTGGACGAGCATCTTTCTCGTTTGCCGGAAGATGACCACAAAAGCCGGGCCATCGTCGCGCAAATGAAGCTCGACGAAGCCGACCATGCGCGCACGGCGCTGGACCTTGGGGGCGCTGAGCTGCCTGCGCCGGCGAAAACGGCCATGCGCGCGGTCTCCCGCCTGATGACCGGCTCTACCTATTGGGCCTGACGGCTAGCTTTCAACGATCTCGAAATCGTGGGTGATGCCGGCGGTCTTGCCGAGCATGATCGACGCGGAGCAGTATTTTTCTGCCGACAGATGGATCGCGCGCTCAACGTGTTCCCGTTTTATGTTGCGGCCGGTGATGACGAAATGAAAGTGAATGCGGGTGAACACCTTGGGGTCGGCGGCTGCACGCTCGGCCTCGATTTCCACAACGCAATCGCTGATGTCCTGACGGGCCTTCTTTAGAATGGTCATCACGTCGTAGGCGGTACATCCGCCGGTTCCCGCAAGCACCGTTTCCATCGGACGCGGGCCGAGGTTGCGGCCGCCGCCCTCCGGGGCACCATCCATCACGATGGCGTGGCTGCTTTCCGTTTCAGCCAGGAAGGCGACATTTTCTATCCATTTCACTCTGACTTTCATCACGGTTCCATGTGGTGGCCTGATGCAGCACGGCGCAAATGGTACCAGCCCATGCCGAGGAATTCGTGAAGGAAGTCTTGGCTCAGCGTAAGACCCTCGGCCGAGGGCAGATAATTGAGGATGCCGGGCGGATGCCGGGTGGAAAAACCTGTCGGCGCCTCGACGACGCGAAATCCCGCCTTTTCAAAAGCCAGCCGCGCCCGTTGCATGTGCAAGGCATGCGTGACCAGCACGATGCGGTCGACTTTTTCCGCAGCGAGCTGTTGCCTGGCGTTGTGCGCGTTTTCCATGGTGTTGAGCGACTGTTCTTCCATCCATTTCACACTGGCCTGGAAATCCTGAATCAATGCAGCCTTCATCTGCGTTGCTTCCGAGGAGGCCGTGGAAAACGGCTTTCCTCCGCAGACCATGATTGGCAGGCCTGACAGCCGCTGCAGCCGGGCGCCCCATCGCACCCTTTCCAGCGTCGTGCCGGAGACGGTATCGGCACCGTACTCCGGCGCAGCCTGATAACTGCCACCGCCGAGAATCACGATGGCTTGGGCATCGCCCAGATTTGCGCTGCCCTGGGCGGGGCGATGTTCCAGCAGTCCGGCCAGGGCAGTGGCGACGGCGGGCACAGACAGCAAAAACAAGCCCGCCAGAGAGAAAACGAGCAAGAACCATCCGGTCACGCGGCGGAACAGGAGCAGGAAAGATCCCAGGAAAGCCAACAAAAGCAGACTCAGCGGGGGAAGCAGCGCAGAACTCAGGAACCTGATCAGGATAAATTCCATAAATTTTCTCAATCTTCCCTTACGTTGTCAGTCAAAACGCAAGCCAGTCGAGCATCCGGCATATTGCCGGCGTTTTGCCGCAGGGCGACGTTTCCCGTCCGATAGTAGCTGTCGTTGGCTGGGAACCGGCATTTCTGCCTATTTAACAAAGCATTATGGTGACAACGCTGTGATTTCGAGGGTGACTTGCGATAAAATACGATGTTTTTTGAAACTTGGCGGATTTGAACATGGCAGAAAGCAGTGTTGATCGCGGCAAGAGGCGTTTTCTTGTTGCCGCAACAAGCGTGATGGGTGGAATTGCGGGCGTTTCGGTAGCTGTGCCATTCGCAATTAGCATGACGCCGAGTGCGCGGGCACGAGCGGCGGGCGCGCCGGTTGAAGTGGATATCTCCAAGGTCGAGCCCGGCATGATGATTACCGTCGAATGGCGCGGAAAACCGGTGTGGGTAGTGCGTCGCACGCCGGAGATGCTTGCCAGCCTGCCGAAGATTGATTCCGAAATGGCGGATCCGAACTCTACGGTGAAGCAGCAGCCCGACTACGCCACGAACGAGGCGCGTTCGATCAAACCGGAATACCTGGTCCTTGTCGGCATCTGCACACACCTGGGCTGTTCCCCATCGCAGAAGCTCGCGGCAGGCACCGATGGCGGTATGGGCGTCGACTGGCCAGGCGGATTCTTCTGTCCTTGCCATGGTTCCAAATTCGATCTCGCGGGCCGGGTGTTCAAAGGCGTTCCCGCACCGATCAACCTGGAAGTCCCCCCCTATGCCTACCTGAGTGATACCCGGCTGATCATCGGGTCGGATGCCAAGGGAGCTTGAATCGATGAATCAATTGAAAGCGTTACTGGGCTGGGTCGACGACCGTTTTCCGCTGACCGCCAACTGGAAAGCACACCTGTCGGAGTATTACGCGCCGAAGAATTTCAATTTCTGGTATTTCTTCGGAGCGCTCTCGATGCTTGTACTGGTGATGCAGATTGTCACCGGAATTCTGCTTACCATGCACTACAAGCCGGACGCGAGCCAAGCCTTTGCTTCCGTCGAGTACATCATGCGCGATGTGCCCTCCGGCTGGCTCATTCGCTACATGCATTCAACCGGCGCGTCGATGTTCTTCATCGTCATCTACCTGCACATGTTTCGCGCGCTGATGTATGGATCCTACCGCAAGCCGCGTGAGCTGCTGTGGCTGTTCGGCATGCTGATCTACCTGTGCCTGATGGCGGAGGCTTTTTTCGGCTATCTGTTGCCGTGGGGGCAGATGTCGTACTGGGGCGCGCAGGTGATCGTCAACCTTTTCGGTGCGATTCCTTTCGTCGGCCCGGACATTTCGCTCTGGATCAGGGGCGATTATGTGGTATCCGATGCCACGTTGAACCGCTTCTTCGCCTTTCATGTCATCGCTGTTCCGCTGGTTTTGCTTGGCCTGGTAGCCGCGCATTTGCTGGCATTGCATGAAGTGGGCTCCAACAATCCGGACGGCATCGAGATCAAAAAGAAAAAGGATCCCAAGACCGGGATTCCGCTCGACGGCATTCCTTTCTTTCCGTATTACGTGATCAAGGACATCGTCGGTGTGGTGGTGTTCCTGATGGTGTTCAGCGCGATCGTATTCTTTGCGCCGGAGATGGGTGGCTATTTCCTCGAGCACAACAACTTCGTTCCTGCCGATCCGCTGAAGACGCCGCTGCACATCGCCCCGGTCTGGTATTTCACGCCCTTCTATTCGATCCTGCGGGCGGTGCCACCGCTGTTTAATTCGCAATTTCCCGGCGTCGTGGCAATGGGATTGTCGGTCATGATCCTGTTCCTGATGCCCTGGCTCGATCGCGGTGCCGTGAAGTCGATCCGCTATCGCGGTCCGCTGTTCAAAGGTGCGCTGGCGCTGTTCGTGGTCGCCTTCCTGGTCCTGGGATATCTGGGCACAGAACCTACCAATCTTTGGGGTCAGTTCGGCTCCTGGCTCGGCGGCGCCGAGCGTGCCACCGTGGTGGCGCGCATCTTCACGATCATCTACTTTCTGTTTTTCCTGCTGATGCCCTGGTACACGAAAATCGACAAGACCAGGCCCGAGCCTGAGAGGGTGACATCGTGAGAAATCTGCTTTTTGCGCTGCTTTTTGCGCCGCTTGTCGTGCTCGCCTCCGGAGAAGAGCTGCAGCTGGACAACGCCAACATTGATCCGCACGACGCGATATCAATTCAGCGGGGTGCCCGGACGTTCGTCAATTATTGCCTGAACTGCCACGCGGCGAATGTCATGCGCTACAACAGGCTGACGGACCTAGGGCTGACGGAACAGCAGATCAAGGAAAATCTGATGTTCGTCACGGACAAGGTGGGCGACCCGATGACGATCAGCGCGAACCGCAAGGATCAGAAACAATGGTTCGGCGTCGAGCCGCCCGATCTTTCGGTAGTGGCGAGATCGCGCGGTACCGACTGGCTTTATACCTATTTGCGCACGTTTTATCGCGACGAGACGCGCGTGACCGGCTGGAACAATCTGGCGTTTCCCAACGTCGGCATGCCGCATGTGCTCTGGCAGTTGCAAGGCATACAGATCATGAAGACGGAAAGTGTGGAGCACGAAGGCCGCAAGGTCGAGCACAGGAAGCTTGTGCTCGACAAGTCCGGCAGTCTGTCCGCCATCGAGTACGACAATCTCACCCGGGACCTGGTGAACTTCCTGTCCTATATGGGTGAGCCGGAAAAGACCAAACGTTCACAGATCGGTGTTCTGGTGTTGTTTTTCCTGCTGCTGTTTCTTGTGCCTGCCTGGCTGCTCAAGAAGGAGTACTGGAAAGACGTGCACTGACAAACTCAGGTAACAAGACCATGATGACTCTCTACTCGGGCACCACTTGCCCGTTCAGCCAGCGCTGCCGCATCGTTCTGTTCGAAAAAGGCATGGATTTCCAGATCATCGACGTCGATCTGTTCAACAAGCCGGAAGACCTGGCGGTAATGAATCCATACAACCGAACCCCGGTGTTGGTCGAGCGCGATCTGATCCTCTACGAGTCCAACATTATCAATGAGTACATCGATGATCGCTTTCCGCATCCGCAATTGATGCCGGCCGATCCGGTGATGCGCGCGCGCGCGCGCCTGTTTCTGTTTCGTTTCGAAAACGAGCTGTTTTCGAACATCGATGCAATCGACAGCGGCACGCAAAAGCAGACGGACAAGGCGCGGCTTGCCGTGCGTGACAACCTGACGCAGATTGCGCCGGTGTTCATAAAGCAGAAATACATGCTCGGTGAGGAATTCTCGATGCTCGACGTGGCCATTGCGCCCTTGCTGTGGCGACTGGATTTTTATGGCATCCAGTTACCCAAACAGGCGGCGCCGCTGATGAAGTACGCCGAGCGGCTGTTCAGCCGGCCTGCGTTTATCGAAGCGCTCACGGCGTCCGAGAAGGTGATGCGCAAGTGAAGGAAAAAGAAGCTTCCACCACGCCATACCTGATCCGCGCGATCTTCGAATGGTGCTGCGATAACGGCCTCACGCCGTACATCGCCGTGAAGGTGGACGAGACGACCAAGGTGCCGTTGGAATACGTCAAGAACGGCGAAATCGTCTTGAATGTAAGCCCCGATGCCACGCGCAATCTCAAGATCGGCAATGACCTGTTGCAGTTCTCGGCCCGATTTGCCGGCGTCTCGCGCGAGGTTTCGGTGCCTATCAACACTATTGGCGGCATTTTCGCCAAGGAAACTGGGCAAGGCCTGTCCTTCCAGACATCGACTTCATCGACCGCGCAAGCGGAGGAGCAGATGGGACCTCCACCTGGTGGGGACCCTCCAGTGCCTCCGCCCGGCGGCGGCCGACCGCGCCTTCAGGTTGTCAAGTAGTCCTGATTCGTGCTGCGGCGGCTTATAATTTCCGGCAGGCCGGCATAGCTCAGTTGGTAGAGCAGTTGATTTGTAATCAAAAGGTCGCGGGTTCGATTCCTGCTGTCGGCACCAAATCTTTCTCCCACTATCATCAGGCGCGCTGTTTGCTGGCGCGATAACGAAATGCTCAAGGCACTTGTCCTGATTGCGCTGACGATGATCGCGGCCCACGCGATCGCGCAAACTTCCGATGCACCGCCGCTATCCCTCGAGGTCGCCCAATATCGCGCTCGTTTCGCCCGGGATCAGATGAGCGCTGCGAACGACAAGATGAAGGCTGCCGAGAAGAAAGACAAGGCGGCGCAAAAGCGTCTCGAGGACGCCAAGGCCGGGGCGGACCAGACGGCGAAACAGCTTCAGGATGCGCAGGCGGAATTTGCCGCGGCGCGCGAACGCCACGATCAGGCGTATCAAGAACTCAAGCGCGCGCACGACGCCTTGCAGGAGTCGAAAACACAGTAGCGAGCGTTGGCGACTAGTTGCAGCTGGGCCGCTTGCCCAGTTTGCGTTGCAGGGTGTGCCGATGCATGTTGAGAGCACGCGCCGTTGCCGAAACGTTTCCTGCGTTCTCGGACGGAATCTTCCGGGTATGTTCCCATTCAAGTCGCTCCACTGAATGCGGTCGGGCATTGACCCGTGCGCTGCTATTACCCTTTTCCTCGGCGTCGGCCGGTTTCGGCAGGTAGTGGGCGGCGCCCAGCTTGATGGCTTCAACCGCGGTGGTGACGCTGGCCAATCCCGTGAGCACAACGATGCGCACGGCGCAATTTCGCTGCTTCAGACGTTAGACCAGCGTCAGCCCGGATCCACCGGGCATCTTCAGGTCGATGACGGCAAAGTCATGTCGCTGGTTTTCGATGGACATCAGCGCTTGCCGAAATTCTCGTGCGGTCTCCACGGCAAATCCGCCCCTGGCCATCGCACGTGCCAGGATTTCGACGAACGCGGCGTCGTCGTTAACCAACAGCAGTCGCGCTTACGCTGCCCGTACCGCCCGTGCCCGGCGGCGACGGCGGCGCAGGCCTTTGCGGTATACTTCCCGCGCTTTCCGCGGTCGGCAGGTTCTGCCGACCTTCCGCTGACATTCCGATGGCCTTGCTCCGCTGTGCGTCGCACGCGGGAAGGCGGCATGTCGGAGAGAAAAATTGCGGCTCCGAAAAGGTAGCGAAGGCCAGAGATGAAAATTCACGAATACCAGGCGAAAGAAATCCTCAGGAAATATGGCGTCATCACCCCGCGCGGCCTGGCCTGTTTCAGCGTCGAAGAAGCGGTGGCGGCGGCGCAAAAGCTCGGCGGCAAGGTGTGGGTGGTCAAGGCCCAAATCCATGCCGGCGGACGGGGCAAAGGCGGCGGAGTCAAGGTGGCGAAGTCGGTCGACGAAGTCCGCGAATGGGCGTCGAAGATTCTCGGCATGCAACTCAAGACTCATCAGACCGGTCTCGACGGGCAGAAAGTACGGCGACTGCTGGTCGAAGAGGGCGCCGACATCAGCAAGGAGTTGTATATCGGTCTGGTGGTCGATCGCGGAACCCAGGAAGTGTGCGTGATGGCTTCCTCGGAAGGCGGCATGGATATCGAAGAGGTTGCCGCGCACACGCCGGAGAAAATCCACAAGGTTTTCGTCGATGCAGGTAAGGGATTGGCCGATGCGCAAGCCGATGACCTGGCACGCAAGATTGGCATTCCCGACGCCAGCGTGCCGCAGGCGCGCGCGATCCTGAAAAACCTGTACAAGGCGTTCTGGGAAACCGATGCGTCGCTGGTGGAAATCAATCCGCTAATTTTGACCGGTGCGGGCGACGTCATCGCGCTGGACGCAAAGATGACATTCGATGACAACGCGCTTTACCGGCACGAAGACATCGTCGCCATGCGCGATCTCGACGAAGAGGATCCGGCCGAGATCGAAGCGTCCAGGCACGGCCTGTCTTACATCTCGCTCGACGGCAACATCGGCTGTCTGGTCAATGGTGCGGGCCTGGCGATGGCAACCATGGATACCATCAAGCTCTTCGGCGGCGAGCCGGCCAATTTTCTCGACGTCGGCGGGGGCGCGACCACGGAAAAAGTCACCGAGGCGTTCAAGCTGATGCTGCGCAACCCCGGCCTGCGCGCGATCCTGGTGAATATTTTCGGCGGCATCATGAAGTGCGACGTCATTGCCACGGGCGTGGTCGAAGCGGCCAAGCAGGTGAAGCTGGCAGTTCCCCTGGTGGTGCGCATGAAGGGCACCAATGAAGATCTCGGCAAGAAAATCCTGGCCGAATCCGGCCTGCCGATCATTTCGGCCGGCAACATGACGGAGGCCGGGCAGAAAGTGGTCGCCGCGGCGACGGGGGCACGCTGATGTCCATCCTCGTCAATAAGAACACCAGAGTCATCACCCAGGGCATCACCGGCAAGACCGGGCAGTTTCACACCCGCGCCTGTCGTGACTACGCCAACGGCAAGAATTGCTTCGTCGCCGGCGTGCACCCGACCAAGGCCGGCCAGGATTTCGAGGGCATTCCGATTTTTGGTTCCGTACGCGAAGCCAAACAGCAGACTGGCGCCAACGCATCCGTCGTCTATGTTCCGCCGTCCGGCGCGGCGGCGGCGATCTGGGAAGCCGTCGAAGCCGACCTCGACCTGGTGATCTGCATCACCGAAGGCATCCCGGTGCGCGACATGATCGAAGTGCGCGAGCGCATGCGCAGCCAGAAACGCAAGACACTGCTGCTCGGGCCGAACTGCCCCGGCGCAATCACGCCAGACGAGATCAAGATCGGCATCATGCCCGGGCACATTCACCGCAAAGGCCCGATCGGCGTGGTGTCGCGATCCGGCACGCTGACTTACGAAGCGGTCGGCCAATTGACCGAAATCGGCCTGGGGCAATCGTCAGCGGTCGGTATCGGCGGCGATCCGGTGAACGGCCTCAAGCATATCGACATACTCAGGCTGTTCAACGACGATCCGGCCACTGAGGCTGTCGTCATGATCGGGGAGATCGGCGGCTCCGACGAAGAAGAAGCGGCGTTGTGGGCCAAGCAGAACATGAAAAAGCCGGTAGTCGGCTTCATCGCCGGCGTCACCGCCCCACCGGGGAAACGCATGGGACATGCCGGTGCCATCATCTCCGGTGGCAAGGGCACGGCCGCGGAAAAGCTCTCGGTCATGGAGGCATGCGGCATCAAGGTGACCAGGAATCCCGGGGAGATGGGCAAGCTGTTGAAGTCCGTGTTGCGCTAGGTTGCCTGAGCGGCAGCGATTGTGCCGCCCTCAGTGCATGTTCAGGCGCTGTTCCCGGGATTTTCCCTCTGCACGTACGCGATGCGTTTTGCCAGGCATTGCGCGCAGTAACAACCCGCGCCCGCTTCAGGAGGCGGCATGACCGGCGCAAACTCCCGGCTGCACCAGCACGGCGTGTCCTGTCCCATGCCACAACCGAACAGAGCGCCGCAATCGGGGCATCGTTTCCGAACCGGGCCGGCGCTACTCATCGCACGCCCCCGGTTGCGCTCCACAAAGTGAGCGCACCTACCACCATGAAAAGCGCCGCCGCCGCCACGCGCACCGTTTTCATCGGGATTTTCAACGCCAGCTTTTCACCCACCCAAACCGCCGGCACATCGGCCAGCATCATGCCAATGGTTGTTCCGATCACGACGACAAGCAGCGAATCAAAACGCGCTGCGAGCGCGATCGTGGCCAGTTGCGTTTTGTCGCCCATCTCGGCCAGAAAAAAAGCCGCGAAGGCGGTGACGAAGGCGCCACCTTGTCGCAGGCGCGGCGATTCGTCGAGCGAATCCGGATGCAACGCCCACAATCCAAAGCCAATGAACGACAGACCTGCAATCCAGGCCACGGTCGCGGGCGCGATCGAGCCGGCAAGCAGGATGCCGAACCATCCCGCCAGCGAATGATTGACGATAGTGGCGAGCAGAATGCCGCCGATGATCGGCCAGGGTTTGCGCAGTCGCGCGGCCAGCACGAAGGCGAGGAGTTGCGTCTTGTCGCCTATTTCCGAGACCGCAACCAGGAACAACGATGTCAGCAGGGCTTCCATGCGATTTTATCGATTGCGTGGGATCGGTTTTCAGATGACATCACTCAGACGCGCGTGGACAGCCGGCTGGCGGCCGCACTGAGGCGGTTGATCAGGATGCGCAGGAACGCCTGATTGAACTGCTTCTGGCAGGCGTCGCTCGCCTTCTGCAACGCAAGCGCCTTGATTTCGATTACCGTCATCGACGTAATCGACGAAATCGTCGTGATGCGTCTTGCCTTGGTATCCTCGAAATAAAGGATTTCTCCAAAGCAGTTGCCGGCGTCCAGATTATCGAGCGCGTTGTTGTCCTTGCTTACCTTGGCCTGCCCGGCGGCTATGACATAGAAATTTTCGCCGATGTCGCCTTCACGGATGATGATCTTGTCCGCCTGGATGCGGCGAAAGTTGGCGATCCGCACGGTCTCCCAAATCTCTACGTCGCGAAATCCGCTAAAGAATGCCAGCGCTTTGATGGCGTTGAATTTCTCCGTGTCCGAAATCGAATCCGGTGGAAGTTCCAGGTGGCGGTAGGTCTGTGTCAGCTCGCGGCTGAATTCGCCCCAGGTCAGGTAGCGGTCGCCCGGATTCTTGCTCAGCGCCCGCATTACGACTTTGTCGAGTTGCCAGAGAACGTCGGTGCGGTGCGTCGACGGCGGCGCCGGTTCGATGTTCATGATCTGGTAGAGCAGGCTGGCCTTGTTGGCGGCGACGAAAGGCAGCTTTCCGGTCAACAACTGATACATTACAACGCCCAGCGAGTAGATGTCGGTCTGATGGGAAAGCTCCTTGTCCTGTACTTGCTCCGGCGACATGTAGGCCGGCGAACCGACGCCTTGCAGGTGAGTGTGGTCGCCCCCGGTATGCAGCGCCACGCCGAAATCGCTGATCTTGATGTCGCCTTGCGCGCCGATCAAGATGTTGGCTGGCTTGATGTCGCGGTGGATGATGCCGTGACGATGCGCGAACTCCAGCGCCAGGCTGCACTTGAAGGCAATTTCCACGATGCGCTCGATCGGCAGAAGATTGGTCACATTACAGAAATGCTCGAGTGTCGGGCCATCCACGTATTCCATGACGATGTAGCTGTGATCGTCGGCCGCGTCGGCGTCGAAGATCGCCATGATGTGAGGGTGGATCAGTTTTCCCACCAGCGAGGCTTCGTTGAGGAATACCTTGTGGAAGCGCCGACGCAGGTCCGACTCGACGCCGTCGGCGGCGCTGACCACCTTGATGGCAACATCGCGATTGGCGAAAGGATCGCGACCCAAAAAAACGCGGCTGGTGCCGCCGCGGCCGAGCTCGCGGGTCACCGGATACTTGCCGATCTTTTTTGGCAGGGGTTCGTCCATGGAGTGGGTCCCGCCCGCGTCAGCGCGGGGTCGGCACTTTCATTCCGCGTTGCACGGCAGGGCGCGCCCCGATCACGTCGTACCAGCGCCTGACATGGGGAAAATCGGCAAGATCGACTTTGTGCCACTCGTGACGGGCTACCCACGGATAGGTTGCGATGTCTGCAACGGAATATTCCGAAGCAAGCCAGTCCCGTTGTGACAGATGCTTGTCCATGACCCCGTAAAGTCGGCGCGTTTCCTTGCTGTAGCGCTCAATGGCGTAGGGTACCGGCGCGGGAGCCGCGCGCAAGAAGTGGTGAACCTGGCCGAACATCGGGCCCACGCCACCCATCTGGAACATCAGCCACTGCATTGCTTCGAAGCGCTCGGCCTTTTTCTGCGACAGGAAACGGCCGGTCTTGTCCGCCAGATACAACAGGATTGCGCCGGATTCGAACAGGGCATAGGGTTTGCCGTCCGGCCCCTCGCTGTCCACGATTGCCGGGATCTTGCTGTTCGGGCTGATGGCGACAAAACCGGCCTCGAATTGATCGCCCTTGCCAATGTCGATCGGATGCACGTTATAGGCAAGTGCCAGTTCCTCCAGCATGATCGAGACCTTGCGGCCGTTCGGCGTGCTCCATGTATACAAATCGATCAACGGCATCTCCCGGCGGACGAATGGTTCGCGCAGCAATGCGGAATTCTAATCGAACCTGGTGGGCGCGCCGGTATAATCCATCACCGTTTTCGGATGGAGAAGTTGCAGTGTTGAAATGGTTGTTGACCCTGGTACTGGCGTTGCTGGTGATGGGCGCGCTGACCCCCTGGTTGCGTCGATTCGGATTTGGCCGCATGCCGGGCGACATCACCATCGAACGCGGCGGCAAGCAGTACGCGTTTCCGATCGGCTCGACCATCATGCTTTCTCTGCTGGCCAGCCTGATATTCTGGATGCTCAGATGACAAACGGACGGAATTGCCCGTCCGTTTTGGCTCTGGCATGCGCTCGTGCTTATTTTCTGGGGCGATGCGCTTTCATATAGTCGCGTATTTCCTGCTCGCTGACGGTGCCGTCCGTGTCCGCGTCGATGGCATCGAAGTTCTTGGCCACGCGCGGCATCGCTTTCGCTTCGTTCTTGCTCAAGGTGCCGTCGTTGTCCTTGTCGGCGGATTTGAAGCGTTCCATCGCCCGATCGTGCATCGCCTTGCGCGCCTGCTTCATCGATGCGCGGATTTCTTCCAGCGATACGGTGCCATCCTTGTCGCCATCGATGGCGTCGAATTCTCTAGCCACCCGCGGCATTGCCTTCGCCTCGTCCTTGGTCAAAGTGCCGTCATTGTCCGTATCGGCTTTCTTGAAGGCAGCTTCCAGCCTGGCGCCGGGCTGGTCGGCGCAGAAGCCTGGCGAGGCCATCAATGCAGCACAGCCGATCAGGGTGCCAAACGTGAGTTGCTTGATCATGTCGATTTCCTTGAACGGTTAGCGGCTTTTCATAACGACCGGTCTGGCATCAGCGTTGACGCATTTGCGTGAGCACCTTGCTGACTTCGGCCAGTCGCGCGGCTTCGATGGCCGCTGCGATCTGTTGCGGATCGTTGCTGACGCTGCGCGCGATGCCGCCGGCGTCCACCGCTCTGGCGGCGCGAGCGGCCGCGCGCAGCAGGTCTGCCTGAGGATAGGGGCGGGCTTCGAGTCCGCCGCGCCCGTGATAGTCGCAACTGCAGGCGGCGAGCAACTCCTCAAATCGTTCCGGCCGTCGATAGATGTCCGCCGCCGCCAGCAGCTTGAGCACGGTCGTCGGTCGCAGTTCCAGCGCGCGGTGCACATCGACGTGATAGCGTGCCGCCAGCACCGCCACATCGCGGCATTCGCCGGGAACGCGCAGCCGCGCGCACAGGCGCTCCACCAGATCGGCGCTCTTGTGTTCATGGCCATGGTGTTTCGGCCAATGCTCGCGCGGCGTTGCCGCCTTGCCCAGATCGTGGGTAAGTGCGGCAAAGCGCACCGTCAGCGGATAATCCCGGGCCGCGGCATAGTCGACGCTCAGCAGGATGTGCAGGCCGGTGTCCACTTCCGGGTGATGTTGTGGCGGTTGCGGGACGCCGAACAAAGCGTCCACTTCCGGCAGGATGCGCTCCAGCGCCGCGCACTCGCGCAAAATCAGCAGCATCCGTGAGGGCTTGTCTTCCATGAGCCCGCGCGCCAGTTCCTGCCAGACGCGTTCGGGCACGAGATGGTCGACTTCCCCGTTGCGCACCATCTCGCGCATGAGGTCAAGCGTCTGCGGCGCGATGGTGAAGCCGAATCGGGCGGCGAAGCGCGCGACGCGCAGTATCCGCACCGGATCCTCGACGAACGCCGCGCTGACATGGCGCAGGATGCCGGCCTTGAGGTCGGCGACGCCGTGGTACGGATCGATGATGTTGCCGGCGGCGTCGCATGCGATGGCATTGATGGTAAGGTCGCGGCGCGCCAGGTCTTGTTCGAGCGTGACCTCCGGGGCGGCGTGGATCTCGAAGCCTTTGTAACCGCGTGCGGTCTTCCTCTCAGTGCGAGCAAGCGCATACTCTTCATGCGTCTGCGGATGCAGGAAGACCGGGAAATCCTTGCCCACCGGACGATAGCCCAGTTGCTCCATCTGCGCGGGCGTGGCGCCGACCACAACATAGTCCTGGTCGGCGACCGGCCGACCAAGCAGCCTGTCGCGCACCGCCCCTCCGACCGTATAGATTTTCACGCTTCGTACTGCGGATTGATTTCGGTTTCGGCGTGGGCGGCGGCGATCCATTCCTGCATCGCCGGCAGCGCGTGCAGCGTTTGCGCGTATTGCCCCGCCGCGCCGCCAAGGTCGACACCGTAAGTACGCAGTCGCGACACCACGGGCGCATACATGGCGTCGGCAATGCAAAAGGCGCCGAACAGGAAAGGCCCATGTGCGCCATGGCGCATGCGGCACGCGTTCCAGATCGCCTCGATGCGCGCGATCTCGGCGACGACTTCCGGCGTCCTGGCGCGGTCCGGGAAAGTCCGTCGCACGTTCATCGGCATCTGGCTGCGCAGGTTGGTGAATCCGGAATGCATTTCCGCGCTGATCGCCCGCGCATGCGCGCGCGCGGCTGTTTGTGCCGGCCAGAGCTGTTTTTGCGGATGCTTCTCGGCGAGGTATTCGCAGATCGCCAGCGAATCCCAGACGGTCAGCCCGGCATCCTTGAGCACCGGTACCTTCCCCGACGGCGAATGTTGCAGGAGCGTCTGCCTGGCATCCTCCGCGTACAGCGATACGCGGATTTCCTCGAATTCGATGCCGACCTGTTTCAATAGCAGCCACGGGCGCAACGACCATGACGAATAGGCCTTGTTGCCGATTACCAGAGCGAGCACGGACATCCGGATTGCCTCGGGACGGGAGCGGGAACTTCAGTGACGGGCGTTAAAACGCAACCAGCGGTAACGCGCCCGCGGCGTGCTGTCCAGCAAATAGAGCGGCACGATCGCCTCAAGTGGGGAAGATTCGAAACCAAACACTTCCGGAAAGGCGCAATCACAGACGCTGTCGACCTTCATGGAAAGGTAGTTGTCGTGCGACATCAGTCTTACAGGCAGCCATTCCATCATCCTGGCGAAGACGCGAGACATTTCATCGTTCAGCGGCAGGATGGGCCGCGCTGTCTGCATCAGTCTGCACACGTATTCCACCAGTTCCTGCAGCGTGTAGACGGTCGGGCCGCAAAGGTCGTAATTCTGGTCATAGGTCCGTGCCAGTTCCAGGCTCTCCACCACGGCGCGGGCGACGTCCTCCACGTGGACCGGCTGAAAACGCGCGTTCGGGCTGGCCAGCATGATGACAGGCAGCAAGCGGGCGAGGCGCGCAAACAGGTTCAGGAAACGGTCCTCGCGGCCGAAAATTACCGACGGACGGAATATCGTGGTGTGTATCCCGCTGGCCTGAGCGACGCGGATTTGCTGCTCGCCGCCGGCTTTGGAGCGCAGATATTCGCTGGGCGCATCGTGTGCCGCCTTGAGCGCCGAGACATGCAGCAGCCGGCGTACGCCACGGTCGCGGCAGGCATTGACGATCTTGCGTGGAAGTTCCGTATGGGCACGTGCAAAATCGCCGGCGCGATTCTGGTGCAGGATGCCGACCAGGCTGATCACAGCATCTGCGCCGGCGACCATACGTTGCAATGTCGCGGGGTCGTGCACGTCGGCGTTCACCACGTCCACTGTGGGTAGAACGATCAACGCCTTGGCGCGTTCGCGCCGCCGGGTGGGAACGCGAACGTTGATACCGCGCGCGGCAAGTTGACGCACGATATGACTGCCGACAAACCCCGAGCCCCCGATGACGCAAACAGTCTTGATTTTCATTTGAGCAGTTGGCAGGACTAGTAACCCGGGCCCCCGACGACGCAAACCGATTTGTCATTCATGGTTCCAGCCATGACTGCGTCAGTGCGGCGGGTGGGCCGCAAGCGATAAATTATAAATGGCGCGCCGCTCAATTGTTCGGCGTCGACTTGGCCGGCACGGTACCGAGCCGGTCGCGCAGGCTCAGAGCGGGCTGGTGGAACAGGCGGGCGTAGTACAGCGTGTTGTTCATGACTTTCTTTACGTATTCGCGCGTCTCCGCGAACGGAATGGTCTCGATGTAGATCGCTCCTTCCAGCGGGCGGCTCGCGGCCCAATCGCGCGCACGGCGTGGGCCGGCGTTGTAGCCGGCCGAGGCGAGCACCATGTGCTTGTCGACCGAATCGAGTACCTGCCGCAGGTAGTAAGTTCCCAGGCCGATGTTGGTATCGACCGCTTCGGTCAGGGTCGTGTGATGGCCGCTCAGCCCCAGGCGTTTGGCCACCCAGCGCGCCGTCGCCGGCATCAGTTGCATCAGTCCGCTGGCGCCCGCGGACGAGCGCGCGGTATGCACGAAGCGGCTTTCCTGCCGCACCAGGCCATACACCCAGGCTTCGTCGAGGTCGAGTTGCTGCGAGTAGTCTTGCACCAGTTTGCGATAAGGGGCGGGGTAGCGCAGGCCGAAATCATGCAGGATCACAGTGCGTTCGGCAGTATCGATCGCGCGTTCATACCAATCGTGGCGCTCCGCCAGCACCGCAGCCGCGAGCAATTGCTTGTCTTCGTAGTCCTTGATCGACCATTGCCATTCGAGCGCGCCTTCGTAACGCAGGCCAGCCCGGTACAGCGTCAGCGCGCGCTGGATGCTGCGATCGGCAGCGATAACATCGACTTCGTCATCGGACGGGTGATAAGTCTGCGGCGCCGAGCTGATCGCCGTGCCGAGTTCTTCGGCAGCAAGCTGGCCGTAGAAATTGAATTCATTGGAAAGCGGGGCCAGCAACAGGTGCGCTTCCAGCGGCTGTCCAAGCGCGGTCAAGGCCCGTGCCCGCCAGTAGCGCCACTGCGAGCGCGAGCGCTCGGCTTCCGACATGGCATTGACCGCGGCAAGCACCTCGCCCCAGTTTCCCGCACGCAGGCCGGAGCGGACATACCAGCCCAACTGGCGGTCGTTCATGCCAGGGCCGGCATTCTTGAACCAGGCGAGCGCCCCGGCGTGCAGGTTGCGGGCGGCGACCGAGGCGATCTGCGCCCAGGCATACTCGCGCTCGTTGTCGGGGAGCTTGGCGGCGACGCGGCGCAGGCGATCGGCTGCAATTTCCGGCCAGGACTCGGCGGTCTTGTACAAGGCGAAAATAGCCAACTCGCGCTGGCCGCGCGTCTTGAGCAGCAACGGCGCCTTGTCCAGGTAGCGCTGCGGCCGCTTTGAAATGGATTCCAGCAGTTTCGCGTCGGGACGCTCGGCCGCGGGCACGTAGGTAAACAGCAATTTCGCCCCGTATAGATTGTTGTTTTCCAGTGCCAGGCGCAGCCGGCTCCAGCTGTCTTCCGTGGTCAGCATCTGCCTGTCGAACATCGCCTTGAAAATTGGCAGGCAGCTTTCCGGCAGGACCTGGGCGGTAAACCAAAGCGCTCGCGCCTGGCTCAGGACGCCCGACTCTCCGCGCGCCATGCGGGCTTGCGACGCAAAGCAGGCGAGCTCGGTATCGGCCGTGCCGAGCTTGGGATACTCGCGCAGGAAGGGGGTCCAGTCGCCGTTTCTGGCCAATTGTCGCAGCCAATCGGCGCGCAGGCGGTCGGCGACCAGGCTCTTGTCCTGGCGTGCGAGGAAGCTCTGGATCTCGTCCGGGGTCGCGTCGGCGAGCCGCGAGCGCAACTGCCAGTAGCGCACATAAGGCGTCAGTGCATAGTCGTCGTCGAGTTTTGCCGCGCGCTCATTGAGCTTGGCGATGTCACCACGCTGGAAGGCATCTCGCGCATCGAGAAACACTTCGTCCTGTGAGGCGGCGGTCGCGGCGCAGGAGACAAGCAAGAATAGCAGGGGAAAAAGGATTTTCAACGGTAATCGGTCAGCGCGGCGGCTTGAAAAAAGTTGCACGCCCAATTATAGGCGCGCGGCCCCGTTGCCGGTTGCGCAATGCGCCGTTTACGACAGGAACAGGGTATGCGCCGGATTGTGCGTCTCGTCCCAGAACGGATAGCCGATTTGCCGCAGGAAACGCCGGAAATCCGGCTTGTCCCGTGGTGGGACCTGCATGCCGACCAGTACGCGGCCGAAATCGGCGCCGTGGTTGCGATAATGGAACAGGGTGATGTTCCAGTCGTGGCCCATGTTCTTGAGGAAATTCATCAGCGCGCCAGGCCGCTCCGGAAATTCGAAGCGATAGAGCAATTCGTTCCTGACCGACGGGGCACGGCCCCCGACCAGATGGCGCACATGCAACTTGGCCATTTCGTTGTCGCTCAGGTCCTGCGTGGGCAATCCGTGCTTGCGCAGACGCGTGACCAGCGTGCGAATCTCGCCGCGATCGCGCACCTGCACGCCGACGAAAACATGCGCCTGGCGCGGATCGGCGTAGCGATAGTTGAACTCGGTGACGCTGCGCGGGCCGAGCAGGGCGCAGAACTGCCTGAAGCTGCCGGCTTTTTCGGGAATAGTGACGGCGAGGATGGCTTCGCGCTGCTCGCCCAGTTCGGCGCGTTCGGCGACAAAACGCAGCCGATCGAAGTTCATGTTCGCGCCGCAGGCCACTGCAACCAGCGTGCGTCCCTTGGCCTTGCGGCGCTCTACCCAGGCCTTGGCGCCGGCGATCGCCAGGGCTCCGGCCGGTTCGAGGATTGAACGCGTATCCTCGAAAACGTCCTTGATCGCGGCGCAAATCGCATCATTGTCGACCAGGATCATTTCGTCGACCAGTTCGCGGCACAACCTCAGGGTTTCCACGCCGACTTGCTTGACCGCCACGCCATCGGCAAACAGCCCGACGTGGTCGAGTTTCACGCGCCTGCCCGCGGCCAGCGAGCGTGTCATCGCGTCGGCGTCGACCGGCTCCACGCCGATCAGTTTGATCTCGGGCCGCAGCCGTTTGACGTAGGCGCCGATACCGGAAATCAGGCCGCCGCCGCCGACCGCCACGAAAATGGCATCGATCGGACCGCTGTGCTGGCGCAGAATTTCCATGCCGACCGTGCCCTGGCCGGCGATGACGTCCGGATCGTCGTAGGGATGCACGAAGGTGAGCTTTCCGCGTTTGGCGATCTGCAGGGAATGGGCGTAGGCGTCGTCGTAGGAATCGCCCCACAGCACCACGCGCGCCCCGCGCGCCGCCACCGCCGCGATCTTGATCTGCGGCGTCGTGGCGGGCATGACAATGGTTGCGCGGCAGCCCAACCGCTGCGCCGCCAGCGCGACGCCCTGCGCGTGGTTGCCGGCCGAGGCGGCGATTACGCCGCGTTTCAACTGGGCGGCACTCAGGTGCGCCATCTTGTTGTAGGCACCGCGTAGCTTGAAGGAAAAGACCGGCTGCATGTCCTCGCGCTTGAGCAGGACCGTGTTGCCGAGCCGCCGTGACAGCGCAGGCGCGATATCGAGGGGCGATTCGATCGCCACGTCGTAAACGCGCGCTCTGAGGATTTTCTCGAGATAGTCGGTTTGCAAGGAATTCTCCGGTGTCGGCCGAGCGTAGCAGCGCCCGCCCCGGCCGCGCAAATTTTCCACTGCCGGATTTGTACCGCGTGGGCGTTGACGCTATGCTTACGCGAAATGCCCGACGTGAGCAGCATGAGCCAGAACGAACTGAAGAAGGCCGTGGCGAAGGCCGCCTTGGACCATATTCCACTTGACTGCGTTGTCGGTGTGGGCACCGGGTCGACTGCCAACTTCTTCATCGACGAACTGGCGGCGATCAAGGGCCGTATCGAGGGCGCGGTGGCAAGCTCGGAAGCGAGTGCGGCGCGGCTCAGGGCGGCCGGCATTCGCGTCTTCGACCTGAATGTGGTGTCGGATGTGCCGGTCTACGTGGACGGCGCGGATGAAATCGACCGCCAGCTGCACATGGTCAAGGGGGGCGGCGGTGCGCTGACCCGTGAGAAGATCGTCGCGGCCGTGGCCAGGAAATTCATCTGTATCGCGGATGCAAGCAAGCTCAAGGACGTGCTGGGGAGCTTCCCGTTGCCGGTCGAGGTCATTCCAATGGCGCGATCCCACGTCGGCCGTGAGCTGCTACGGCTGGGGGGGAGGCCGGAACTGCGGCAGGGTTTTACCACGGACAACGGCAACCTGATTCTGGACGTGCACGGCCTGAACATTGGCGACCCGGTCGGCCTGGAGGGGGCGATCGACCAGATCGTGGGGGTGGTGACCAACGGATTGTTCGCGCGGCGTGGGGCCGATGTGCTTTTGCTCGGAACGCCGGCCGGCGTGCAGACGCTGGCCAAGTGAAACGAATTTGCAATGTGGCCGACCTAAACTGTCGGCCTTCATGGAGTGTGCGGGGCTTCGGAGGTCAGCAGTGATGATGAACAACGAACATACATCCAAGCAGTTCGAAGCCGAGCTCGAGGCGGTGCGCGCGCGCGTGCTGCAGATGGGCGGGCTGGTGGAGGAACAGATCAAGCTGGCGCTCGACGCCCTGATTTCAGGCGATCTGGAGTTGTGCACCAAGGTGGAAAACAACGACCACCTGGTGAACGCGCAGGAAGTCGGCATCGACGAAGACTGCAGCACCATCATCGCCCGGCGCCAGCCGGCCGCCGGCGACCTGCGCATGCTGATGACTGTCGTCAAGACCATTACCGACCTGGAACGCATCGGCGACGAGGCTGCCAAGATCGCGCGCATGGCCAAGCTCATCTACTCCACCGATCGCCTGCAGCAGCCGCGCACGGTCGAGATTCGCCGCATGTCGGGCATCGCGCTGGAAATGCTGCGCAAGTCGCTGGACGCGTTTGCGCGCCTGGACCTGGCCGCGTCGGCGGAAGTAGTGCGTCGCGACCAGCATGTCGACGAAGAATTCCGCGGTGTGCTGCGCCAGCTGATTACCTTCATGATGGAAGATCCGCGCACCATCTCGGTCTCCATTGAAATCCTGTTCATCGCCAAGGCCATTGAACGCATCGGCGACCACGCCAAGAACATCTCCGAGTACGTCATCTACATGGTCAAGGGCAAAGACGTGCGCCATGTCACGCTCGAGGAAATCGAGCGCGAAGTGATGGGCTAGTCGCGGTCGCGCCGCCGATCGGCGGCGTATCTGTTCCGGCTGGGTTTTGAGGCAAAATGGCCGTAATGGAAACATTTTCGACCATCGCTGCCGTCGATCTCGGCTCAAATTCCTTCCGCCTGCAAGTCGGCCGCGTGGTTGACGACCAGATCTATCCGCTCGATGCGCTGCGCGAACCGGTACGGCTGGCCGCCGGGCTGAACGCGGACAAGAAGCTCGACGAGGCGGCCCAGACCCGCGCCATCGAGTGCCTGAAGCGCTTCGGCGAGCGGCTGCGTGGTCTGCCCGCCGGCGCGGTGCGTGCGGTCGGCACCAACACCCTGCGGGTGGCGAAGAACGCGCGCGATTTCATGCCGCAGTTCGAGGCCGCGCTGGGATTCCCGATAGAAGTCGTTGCCGGCCGGGAGGAAGCGCGGCTGATTTACCTGGGTGTTTCGCACAGCCTGCCCCGCAGCCAGGAAACGCGCCTGGTGGTGGACATCGGCGGCGGCTCCACCGAATTCATCGTCGGCGCGGGCAATCAGCCGCACCGGCTCGAGAGCCTGTACATGGGTTGCGTGAGCTACAGCCTGAAATATTTTGCCGATGGCAAACTCGGCAAGTCCGGCATGAAGCACGCCGAAACAGCCGCGCGCATCGAGTTGGAGACCATCAAAAAACAATTCTCCCGCAAGCACTGGCAACAGGCGGTCGGTTCCTCCGGCACGGCGCGCGCGATCGCGGACATCATCGAGGCCAGCGGCTGGAGTACATCGGGCATCACGCGCGAAGGCCTCGAGCGCATGCGTGCGGCCCTGCTCAAGGCAGGCGACACGGCAAGGCTGGATTTGCCGGGACTGAAGGACGATCGCACCGCCGTGCTGCCCGGCGGCTTCGCTATCATGAGCGCGATTTTCGCTGAGTTGGATGTCGAGTACATGACGCTTGCCAACGGTGCCATGCGCCAGGGCATCCTGTGGGACATGATTGGCCGTGCCCATCGGCGCGACATGCGCGAACTCACCGTGCGCCAGTTCATGAAGCGCTATCACGTGGACGGTGGCCAGGCCCATCGCGTCGAACGCCTCGCGCTCAAACTGTATGAACAACTGGCCGCCGGCAGCAAGGAAGATTACGAATACCCGATGCACATGCTGTCCTGGGCTGCGCGCCTGCAGGAAATCGGCCTGACGGTGGCGCACAGTGGCTATCACAAGCATTCGTCTTATATCGTCGCCAATGCCGACATGCCGGGCTTTTCCAAGATGGAGCAGGGCCAACTCGCCATGCTGGTGCTGGCGCACCGCGGTTCGCTTGCCAAACTGCAGGGACTGGTCAAGGCAGACTACGATTGGTCATTACTTGTCGCGTTGCGGCTGGCGGCGCTGCTGCACCGCAGCCGCTCGGAAGTCCGCTTGCCGGCAATCCACGCATCACGCAGGAAGTCGACGTTCACCATCGAGGTTGACGCAAGGTGGCTTGCGGCCAATCCGCTGACTGTGGCCGAATTGCGCGAGGAAATCAGGGACTGGAAGGCGTTGGGTGTGGATTTGGCCGTCCCGCAGCTGGCCGAAGTCGAGTCGATGGAGACGGTCGCGGACTGAGCGCGCTGCTGGTACGCGGGCGTCCCGGCAGCTTGCTGCGGGGACCGCGTCGGTTCACAGCAAATCAGGTGTGAGCACTGCCCGCACCACGACTTGCGGCTGTTCGCCACGCACCCGATGCGATAGCCACCAGACCCCGCCCTTCTTTATGCTCCACGGCATCGGCTCGCCGGCAATCAGCGTTGCCGCCACCATGCCCAGCGTAGGTTGATGTCCGACCACCAGTACGGCGCCCGCGTGGTCCGGCCAGTTTGCGGCGGCCAGCACCGCGCTCACCGGCGCGCCCGGGGCGAGATCGCGCAGGACCTCGAAATCTTCCGTCAGGAACCTGACGGTTTGCAATGTGCGTCGCGCCGGACTGACGATGATCCGGGTCTGCCCCGGCAGTTTTGGACGCAACCAGTGCGCGATCTGTTCGGCCTGTTTGCGACCCTTCACGGTCAGCTCGCGTGCCAGGTCGGGCGTGCCGTCGACCGCATCCGCATGGCGCCAAAGTATCAGATCCATCGCCTGATCCCAGCTAGCATGTTCACGCCGGTTACGACCATCTCCACCATGCCTTGTGTTTGCCGAAAGTCTTCCAGGCTTGCTCCAGCATGCCTCTGCACAGTTCACCATCCCGCGCGCACCAGCCGCGTTCATAGCCAATGGCCTGCTGATAATCCGCAGAGGCGTCGGCGGTTGCCAGCGTGTCCAGCAGCCGCCATGCCACGGCGTCGTCATTGAGCCGGCCCAGCAAGCCCTGCAGAGCGCCCAGCGATTGCAACGCATCGTCGGCCTTGCGCGGTGCCAGCGGCAGAAAAAAATCGCTCGCGTAACGCAACCGCTTGATCTCGATGCGCAGCCGATGCAGTTCCGGGAATGCAAGCTGTTCGATGTGGCGGCCGCGCTTTTTTACGCTCGCATGCAGTTGCGACAACACCCCGGCCGCGAAGTCTTCGAGCCTGGGTCGCGGGACTGGCGCCGCGCCGGGCTGCGGCTGCGTCTGCAGTTCAAACAGTTTCTGCGCAAACTGCAGCAGCATGATCGTATAGGCTGATGCCGCTACTGCGGCTCGTGCCTCGCGGCCAGCCTGCCGCCGCAGCATCTGTGCCCTGCGGCGCACGGCCGCAATGCCGGCATGGTCGGCGGCATCGGCATGCGCAAGCGTTTCCACGGAAAACACGTCGCAATTGCGCGCGTTGCCGAGCAGGCGTGAGATTGCCTTTATTTGGTCCTGTGTCTGCGCCATCATCCTCCGGGGGATGACCGTGCCGAATATCCGGCAGGCGGAGCGCAGCCGGCGCAGCGCCACGCGCGCCTGGTGCAGATACTCCGGATCGCGACCGGCCAGCAAGCCGGCCTCGTTGGCCTGCAGGTGAGCGATGCAGTCGAAAGCGACGTTCGCAAAGGCCTGTTCGATCGTCATTTGCCTGGTCAGGCGTGACGCGGCAGCCCTGACCGGAGCCGCATCGGCGCTCGCTGCCAGCGCGTAGCCGCGCTCGGCCTTGCTGCGGTTGTCGAGCCGGACGGGCATCTGCCGCACCATTTCGGAAGCGAGTTCGAACAAGGCGGAGGCGTTGCCGGCCCTGAGCCTGAGTTCGATCTCGCAAATCGATTCGTGCCGTCCGCCCGCTGATATCGCGCCGCGGTCCAGGCTGACTTCAACGATGCTCTGCCCGTCGCGCTCGAATAACGCAGAGGTACGCCTGAACCGTGTCGTGAAAATGACGCGGAGCGCATCGCGGGTGTGCCTGTCGGCGACGAGCGCGCCATATCCGGCCTGCGCCACCGCCGGAAAATCGGGCAGTTGGGCGGCGACCGGAGTTTCGTGCCCGGTGCACCGATGCAGGCCACCCGAGGCACTGGTCGCGCCCTTTACAGCCTGTATCCAGCGCTGGCCCTCGCGTCGCAGACGTAACGCGACACCGCTGCTGTGCAGGCGGAATTCAGGTGTGTCGTAGTACGCCGAGAACAGCCGCTGCGTACTTGGCCTTTGATGCGGAAATCGCCCCAGGGCCCGCCACAATCGCGCTGCATGGCCCGCCCCGATCGCCAGCTTGATTTCGATCTC
>JBDTRK010000028.1:0-32680 GCA_039931685.1 Betaproteobacteria bacterium
ATCTTGCTCTTGATCAGCTCGCTGATTTCGGACGGATTCAACTGCATGGGTCAAAACTCCTATTTCGTAAGGGTCGCGGCCATGGTCTGCAGCCTGCCACGCACTGAAGCATCCCAGACTTTGTCACCCACCTCGACCTTGATTCCCCCGATCAGTTCGGGATCTACGGTCACAGTGGCGTTGATCTTGCGCTTGAAGCGCGAGGACAGCAGGTTCACAACATCGCTTCGCTGCGCGTCTTCCATGGGAAAAGCCGAACTGATCTTCGCGTCGAGCTTGCCTTCGTCTTCCAGCTTGAGTTGCTCGAACATATCGCGAATTTCCGCGAGTACCGACAACCTGCGGTTGTATACCAGCAACTGAATCAGGTTACGCGCGACAACGTCGATACGTTCGCCGCATATTGCGAGCAACAGTTTTTCGATATCGGCCGATGAAACCTTGGGATTCGCCATGGCCGCCTGCATCTGCGGATCCTGATAGACCGAGGCGATCATATTGAGCGCATCGGACCATGCCGGCAGGGCATAGCCCTGCTTGGCAAGGCGAAATACGGCTTCGGCATAAGGCCTGGCTATGGTAGCGAGTTCGGCCATTTTCTTATCTGAGTTCCGCTTCCAGCCCGGACAACAGTTGCGCGTGTACTTTCGCATCGACTTCGCGCTTTAGGATTTTCTCGGCGCCTGTCACTGCGAGTACCGCCACCTGCGTGCGCAGCGCCTCCTTGGCACGGAAAACTTCCTGCTCGATCTCGGCTTTCGCGCCTGTAACGATGCGCTCGGCCTCGGCTTTTGCGACCGTCTTGGCTTCTTCGACCACCGCCGCGCCGCGCTTTTCCGCCTGGGAAATGATTTCCCCTGCCTGCGCGCGGGCGCGCTGCAATTCTTCCGCAGCACGTTTGGCCGCCAGCTCGAGGTCTTGTTTGCCGCGCTCGGCGGCAGCCAGACCTTCAGCGATCTGCTTTTGTCGCTGCTCGATGGCCTTCATAAGCGGAGGCCAGACGAACTTGACCGTGAACCAGATGAAAATCGCGAACGCGACCGCCTGGGAGATCATGGTTAATCCGATGTTCACGGCTGTCTCCTAAAACTGTAGTTGCTGAAATCCGCGCTCAGCGAATGACCGCAAGCAGCGGATTGCCAAACGCGAACAGCATCGCGAGGCCAACGCCGATAATGAAGGAAGCATCGATCAACCCGAGCAGCAGGAACACTTTGGCCTGCAAGGCCGGGATCATCTCCGGCTGGCGCGCCGCACCTTCCAGGAAACGGCTGCACATGATGCCCACGCCGATGCATGCGCCCGCAGCGCCCAGGCCGATCATCAGGCCGATGCCCACGCCGGTGTAGGCCTGGATCAGTGCCAGAAATTGCATTTTTTCCATTTGGGTATTCCTTCCCTTCTTCTCAATAAAAGTGAATGACGAAATCAGTGGCTTTCATGTGCCATCGACAGGTAGACGACGGTCAGCATCATGAAAATGAATGCCTGCAGTACAACGATCAGTATGTGGAAAATCGCCCACCCGGCACCGAGAATCGCGCCAAATACGGCGCCGACCAGTCCGGTGGCGGCCCACAGTCCAAGCAGCAGGAAGATGATTTCGCCTGCGTACATGTTGCCGTAGAGCCGCAACGAGTGCGACAGCGGTTTCGAAATGTATTCCACCAGATTGAACAGGAAGTTCGCCGGCCACAACAGAACATGATTGCCGAACGGCGTACCGAACAATTCATGAATCCAGCCGCCGAATCCCTTGACCGCGATGCTGAAGTAAATCATCAGCAGCCAAACCGACAGCGCGAGTGCAAATGTTGTGTTGATGTCCGCAGTGGGAACGCCGCGCCAATGCTCCAGATGGAATACATGCTCATAAATCCAGGCCATGATGTCCACAGGAAGGAAATCCATGGCATTCATCAACAGCACCCATACGAATACCGTCAGTGCCGCGGGTGCAATGAATTTGTGGCGGTCGCCGTGGAAAATTCCCTTGACCTGTTCGTCGACGAATTCCACGGCGAGTTCGACGAAAGCCTGGCGCTTGCCGGGTACGCCAGCGGTTGCTCCCCGCACCACCCACCATAGAAAGACCAGACTCACGACGCCAAGCAGTACGGACATGACCAGCGTGTCGACGTGCACAACCCAAAAATCGCCCGCGCCAACCGATGACGTCATGTTCGTCAGGTGGTGCGATATGTACTCCGTCGGGGTCAGTTCGTGTTCGGTTGCCATCTTTATGCAATTGCTCTACGCGTCGCGTACGAAAAACGCCATCGAGAACACCAGGATCGAAACAATGAACGACCCGATGAATACGATGAGCACCACATCCTTGTATAACGCCAGTACCAGCCAGAGCAGAATTACGGCTAGTCCAATCTTGAGCGCTTCTGCCCGCAACGCCGCGACTATGGTTCCGTCGGCGGATCGCTCGTCGCTCGACTGCATAATCATGGCGAAAGCCAGCCCTGCAATTACGCTGACCAAACCACCCAAGGCTGCCGAAACGGCGCCGTGGGTACCGGCCAGCAGCCCGGCTGTAACCGCCAGAAACACGGTAACGACGACCTGCCAGAGAAGTACCGTTCGCACTGGCTTGCTCTGAATCCGCAGCATGGTCGCTAGGCAAATACTAAGGAGCAAACTTTTCGATTGTAATTGCTTTGTCGATTTAGCGTCAACGTGGGCGTGTAAATCATCGCCGGATGGGCTACTCAGCCACGCAATTTCTTCAGAACGATATCCAGCTGATCAAGACTCGCGTAGTCAATGGTCAGCTTGCCCCGTCCATTGCGGGCTGACTTGATGGTTACCGCAGTCCCGAGGATTTCCGCCAACTCTTCCTCCAGCGCCTGCAGGTCCCGATCCTTTCGCGGCTGCTTGCGCGCGGTCTTGCGGGAGGTCGTCTCGACTTGGCCAACGAGTTGTTCGGCCTCCCGCACCGACATGTTGCGGCTGATGATCTGGTGGGCCAGTTCCGCCTGGCGCGCGCCGTTTACCGACAGCAGCGCGCGAGCATGACCCATTTCGATTTTTCCCTGCATCAACAGGTCCTGCACCGCCTTTGACAAATTGAGCAGGCGTAAAAGATTGGTGACCGCGCTGCGGGAGCGTCCCACCGCCTGAGCGGCCACTTCATGCGTCATTGCAAACTCGTCTACCAGGCGTTGGATACCAGTAGCTTCCTCAAGCGGATTAAGGTCTTCGCGCTGGATATTTTCTATCAGCGCCATCGCCAACGCTGCCTTGTCCGGAACAGCACGGATGACCACCGGTACCTGCGTCAACCCCGCCAGCTGCGAGGCGCGCCAGCGGCGCTCACCGGCGATGATCTCGTATTTGCCGTTCTCGACCGGGCGCACCAGGATGGGCTGGATCAGGCCTTGCGCCTTAATCGAATCGGCCAGTTCCGCGATCGACTGCGGGTCCATGCGCGTGCGTGGTTGAAAACGTCCCGGCTTCAACAGCCCGACCGCAAGCTCGCTCAGCGCATCGTCTGGACGCTGCTCGCTGTTGCCGGATAGCAATGCATCGAGCCCACGGCCAAGTCCCTTGAGTTTTGCCATTTGCATTCTTTCTAAACGTTCTTGCCGAGCATTTCACCCGCAAGCGCCAAATACGCCAGGGCGCCCTTCGACTGGCGGTCGAAATTGAGTACGGGGAGACCGTGGCTTGGGGCTTCAGCGAGCCGGATGTTTCGGGGAATAACAGTCCGGTAGACCTTGTCGCCGAAATGTTGCTGCAGCTGATCCGATACTTGCTGCGCCAGCATATTGCGCGGGTCATACATCGTGCGCAGCAAGCCTTCGATCTCGAGTCCGGGATTCAGATTGACGCGAACTTTCTTGATGGTCTGCACCAGATCGCTCAGTCCCTCCAGAGCGTAGTACTCGCATTGCATGGGAATCATCACCGCGTTGGCAGCGCACAGGCCATTGACGGTCAAGAGATTAAGCGCCGGCGGGCAATCGATGAGGATGTAATCATATTGATCCTGAATTTCCTCGAGCGCGATCTTCAGTCGGGTTTCGCGTTGCGAAAGATCGACCATTTCGACTTCCGCGCCGGCGAGTTCGCGATTGGCCGGAATTACATCGAATCCCCCGCTTTGACTGCGCACCCGCACGGCGGAGATTGCCGCCTCGCCGAGCAAGACCTGATACACCGTCGCCCTGAGGCCGCGCTTGTCAATACCGCTGCCCATCGTCGCGTTGCCTTGCGGGTCCAGATCAACGAGCAGTACGCGACGCCCAGCTGTCACCAGGCTGGCGGCAAGATTGATACTCGTTGTCGTTTTGCCGACACCGCCTTTTTGATTAGTAATTGCTAACACACGCGGCATGCAAGTCAATCCGGCCTTGTAGGCGATTTTTGGCGCAAGAAAACGAGATGTCTTGAGGCTTCGAGCTGGGGTATTTCAAGGCGCAAGACCTTGGTCGCTTCCCATGATGAAGGTAGGTTTGCGAGTTCGTCGTCCGGGTGTAATCCCTTCATCGCCAACATGACGCCGTCGGCCGCGCACAGATGGCCTGCAAATTTTACGAAGTCTGCGAGGTCTGAAAAAGCGCGTGAGATGACGATGCGGAACAATTCGGCGGGACGAAAAGCTTCAACTCTCTCGGTAATGACACGCACGTCTCGCAACGCGAGTTCCGCAGCCGCCTGTTTCAGAAATGCGCCCTTCTTGTGGTTCGAGTCGACCAACGTTACTGCACGACCGGGACATGAAATCGCGATCGGAATGCCGGGAAGGCCGGCGCCACTGCCAACGTCCGCCACGCTTCCTGCGGGCAGGTGACCCACAACCGCCAGACTATCGAGTACATGATGGCTGACAAGCTTAGCTTCGTCGCGGATAGCCGTAAGGTTGTAGACACGATTCCACTTGACCAGCAAAGCCAGGTAATTTTCGAGTTGCTCAAGCGCCGTGGCTGGCAAAGCCAAACCCAAGCCGGCAATGCCCTGCCGAAGCGACGATGCGACAGTACTCAATGACTGCTTTCTGCGTGCAAGGACGGCGCCACCTGATCGTTGACCACGGCAGCGCCAAATCCGCGCTTCAAATGCACCAGAAGCAAAGAGATCGCTGCAGGTGTAATGCCGGACATGCGCGCCGCCTGACCGAGCGTTTGCGGACGATACTTGTTGAGTTTTTGCTGCACTTCGATCGACAGGCCACGAACCGAACGGTAGTCGATATCCACCGGCAGGCGTGTCGTCTCAAACCGCTCCTGTTGGCTGACTTCGTCGCGCTGGCGATCGATATATCCCTGATATTTGATTTGAATCTCCACCTGCTCGGCTACTTTGTCGTCCGCAGTGCAGAGACCTCCCCCTGGGAGTTGCTTCAGGTCCCGGTAATGCACGCTTGGACGCCGCAGCAATTCCTCTAACGTGTAGTCGCGCTCCAGCGTTTGGCCAAAGCGGGCCTGCATGTCCTCAGCGGACAACAACTTTGTATTCAGCCAAGTCGACTTCAGCCGTTCGCGCTCTTGGGCAACCGCCTCTCGCTTGTACTCGAACGCCCGCCAGCGCTCGTCGTCGACCAAACCCAGATTCCGGCCGATTTCCGTAAGGCGCAAGTCGGCGTTGTCTTCTCGCAGGCTCAAGCGATACTCCGCGCGACTCGTAAACATGCGGTAGGGCTCGGTAACGCCTTGCGTGATCAGATCATCGACCAGAACGCCAAGGTAGGCCTCGTCGCGACGCGGGCACCACGCCTGCTTGTCCTGCACCAGCAGAGCCGCATTCAGGCCTGCAAGAAGACCTTGGGCCGCCGCTTCTTCATAACCGGTCGTGCCATTGATTTGTCCGGCGAAAAACAATCCGGCGATCGGCTTCGTTTCGAGCGAAGACTTGAGCCCGCGCGGATCAAAATAGTCGTATTCGATTGCGTAGCCGGGCCGCGTCAGATGCGCCTTTTCAAGGCCTTTGATTGAGTGCACCAAGTCGACTTGAACGTCGAATGGCAGGCTCGTTGAAATTCCGTTCGGGTAGACCTCGTGCGTAGTCAACCCTTCGGGCTCCAGGAAAATCTGGTGTGACGGCTTGTCGGCGAATCGTGTGATCTTGTCTTCGATCGAGGGACAATAGCGCGGGCCTATGCCCTCGATCACGCCGGTGAACATGGGCGATCGGTCCAGACCGCTGCGGATAATGTCGTGCGTGCTCTGATCAGTATGGGTAATCCAGCACGGCAGCTGGCGTGGATGCTGCCCGGCCGAGCCCATGAACGAGAACACTGGCACCGGATCATCACCAGGTTGCTCGGTCATGACTGAATAATCGATGGTGCGGCCGTCCAGGCGCGGCGGTGTGCCAGTCTTCAGGCGACCCACTGGCAGGTCGAGGTCTCGCAGCCGATGGGCAAGCCGGATCGCCGGGGGATCGCCGGCACGTCCTGCCTGATAGTTTTTCAGTCCGACATGAACCAGTCCGGAAAGGAAGGTCCCGGTTGTTAGGACTACGGCTGGTGCCACAAAGCGAATCCCTAGCTCTGTCACAACCCCGCCAACGCGACCATTCTCCACTGTAAGGTCATCCACGGCCTGTTGAAAAATAGTCAGATTCCTCTGATTTTCCAATTGCTTACGAATTGCTTGACGATACAGGACGCGATCGGCCTGCGCGCGGGTAGCACGCACCGCCGGGCCTTTACTGGAATTGAGGATTCGGAACTGGATCCCTGCGTCATCGGTGGCCGCGGCCATAATTCCGCCAAGCGCATCAATTTCCTTGACCAGATGTCCTTTTCCAATGCCTCCAATAGATGGATTGCAAGACATTTGACCGAGGGTTTCGACATTATGTGTGAGCAGCAGCGTACGGCACCCTGCCCGTGCCGAAGCCAGGGCGGCTTCCGTGCCGGCATGGCCGCCGCCCACAATGATCACGTCGAATGAGTTGGAGTTTTGCATGACTGAATCCGGGAGGGCGAATCATACCGGAAACCCGATGACTTCCAATGTTTCACGTGGAACCGCATCAGTTCGGTTCCACGTGAAACATTCGTCGCCAGATACATCAAAGCATGTCAAAAAGTACCTTGCCGATAAGTGCGGCAACCACAATGAGAAACACGCCGCGAACGAATCGACTGCCTTGGCGAACTGCAAAATGAGCGCCGAGGAAGCCGCCGACGGTATTGAATGCTGCCATCGGCAAGGCAATTGCATAGAGCACATTGTCGGTCCTCATAAATAATACGAGCGCACCAAAATTCGTTGCTAAATTCAACACTTTGGTTGTCGCGGCTGCATTTAGAAAGTCATGCCCGAAAAGCCGCACCAGTACGAACATCATTACACTGCCCGCGCCAGGTCCAAAAAAACCATCGTAGAACCCGAATATCGCCGTTACCGCATAGAAACTTCCTCCTCCAAGCCTGAGTGGTGCCCGTACGGCGGATTCTTCACCGAGCTTCGGACGCGTGAGGGTATAAACCGCCATGCCGCCGAGCAAAATAAGTAACAAGGGACGCAGTACTACCGGATCCACCAGCGTCACCGTCTTGGCGCCGGCGAGGGCACCCAGTCCAGCGATCCCAGCCGCCGGAAGAACCTCTCGCCACTGAATGGGAACAGACCAGGCATAGCGAAGCGTGGCAATCGTGGTCCCGGTAAGCGCCGAGAGCTTGTTTGTGCCAAGCAAAATGGAAGGAGGCAGGGAAGGAAAGACGGCAAACAAAGCCGGCACTTGTATCAGCCCGCCACCGCCCGCAACCGCATCCACGAGGCCGGCCAGGAATGCAAACGCGCAAAGTACGGCGACTTCGGTCACGCGTTATTTGCCGATGCAGAAGCGCGAGAAGATTTCACCGAGCAGGTCATCAGCGCTGAACTGGCCGGTTATATTCCCGAGCGCGAGTTGCGCCAGGCGCAACTCCTCGGCCATCAACTCGAGCGAGCCTGGCTCACTGGCGGCACGGTTTAGCGAGACTTGTGTCTCGCGCAATGCCTGAAGATGACGTTCGCGAGCGATGAAACTGCCCTCTTGTGTCCCGGTCCAGCCAATGCTGCGTAACAGCGCGCCGCGCAGCAACTCCAGGCCTTCACCGGTTTTTGCCGATAACCATATTTCGCTTCCAATTCGTGTAGTGATTTCCGAGGCGGCGCGCTTTAGTAAGTCTATCTTATTGAAAATAATAAGTGTTTTAAGCCTCTTTGGCAATTCCGCCAGGATCAGACGATCACTGTCGGCAATCTCTGTCGTCGCATCAACGATCAGCAACGCCAGATCTGCTTGTTCGATCTCACGCCAAGCACGCTGAATTCCAATTTTCTCAACCACATCGGTCGCATCCCTCAGTCCGGCGGTGTCGACGACGTGCAAGGGCACGCCTTCTATTACCAGCTCGAACCGCAGCGGGTCGCGCGTCGTTCCGGGAACTTCCGTGACAATCGCGACCTCTTCTTGTGCGAGTCGATTTAGCAGACTGGACTTGCCGACATTCGGCTGCCCGATCAACACCACCTTGGCGCCGTCGCGCAAAATGCGCCCCTGTTCCGCCTCGGCGAGCAGGATCTTCACATCCTGGCGTAAACGATCAAGCTTTTCCGATACGCCGCCGCGCTCCAGAATATCAATTTCTTCCTCGGGAAAATCCAGCGTCGCCTCAATCAGGCTGCGCACTTCGATGAGCGTCTGGTTGAGCTGACCGACGCGTCCCGAAAATTCTCCGGCCAGCGAACGCATTGCGCCCCGTGCTGCGGCTTCTGAACTCGCGTCGATCAGATCAGCGACGCTTTCTGCTTGAGCGAGATCCAGCTTGTCATTCAGGAATGCGCGTTGCGTGAACTCGCCAGGCTGGGCAGGTCGTGCGCCAAGCTCCAGACACCTCCTGAGGACAAGCTGCAAAACTGCCGGTCCACCATGACCCTGCAATTCAAGAACGTCTTCGCCGGTATAGGAGTGGGGGGCACGGTAGCGGATCGCAATTCCCCGATCCATTATCGCTGCCTTCGCATCGAGAAAATCACACAGCGTTGCAACCCGCGGGTTCAAGGGCCGGCCTAGAATTGCGGCCTCGATATTACGCGTCGCGGGGCCGGACAGACGCACGACACCGATGCCGGCGCGGCCCGGTGAGGTTGCTATTGCGGCAATTGTGTCAGCGTGTCGCATGAGCGGATTTTGACCGCTCGATCATGCGCGTTATCTGCCACTGCTGCGCAATGGAGAGGATGTTGTTCACCAGCCAATAAAGCACCAACCCGGCAGGAAAGAAGAAGAAAAAGATGCTGAACGCCACCGGCATGATCTTCATGACTTTCGCCTGGATGGGATCCGGAGGCGTCGGATTCAGGTAAGTCTGGATGATCATTGTCGCGCCCATCAATACCGGCAGAATGTAATAGGGGTCCTGCGCCGATAGATCTTTTATCCACCAGATGAACGGCGCATTGCGCAGTTCCACGCTTGCCAGCAAGACCCAGTAAAGCGAAATAAAGACTGGAATTTGAACAACGATCGGAAGGCACCCACCAAGCGGATTGATTTTCTCGGTTTTGTACATTTCAATCATTGCCTGATGCAAGCGCTGGCGATCATCCCCGTACTGCTCCTTCAACTTCTGCATCTTGGGGGCCATTACGCGCATTTTCGCCATGGACCGGTAGCTCGCTGCCGACAACGGGAAGAAAATCAGCTTGATGATTACCGTCAGCAATATGATCGACACGCCCCAATTGTTGGCCCATTTCTGGATCGCCGACAAAACCCAGAACAACGGCGTGGCGATGATAGTCAGCCAACCATAATCCACCGTGAGGTTCAGGCCCGGCGAGAGTATCGCGAGCTTGTCCTGCTCCTGCGGCCCGGCATACAGGCGCACATCGAGTGTCGAATCAGCCCCCGGCGCGATGCTGCCAACGGGCACGATGATGCCCACAGCGTACAGACCGTTGCCCAAGGATCGCGTGTAAAACTCCCGCGCAGCCTCAACGGGGGGCAGTAACGCCGCCACGAAATAATGCTGGACGATCGCTATCCAGCCGTCGGTGGCATGTTTTGGATAGTCGAGCTTGCCCTTGTCGATGTCGGAAAACGCCACCTTATGGAATTTGGACTGTTCGGTATAGACAGCGGCGCCGGTATAGGTCGGCACCATCTTCGAGTCTCCTGCCGCCGGTGTTCCGTCACGCACCAGTTGATAGTAAGCAAATGGCTTGATTTCCGTCGCGCCGCGATTGGAGATCTGAAACGACTCGTCTATGAGATAGCTGCCGCGGTGGAAGGTCAACCTCTTGCTGACGCTGACGCTCTTCATCCCGGTAGCAGTCAGGCTGACCGCGACTTCATCGCTTCCCGCGCGCAATTCGTAGCTCGCCGCCGTCGATGTATACGTGGTCGTGTGGTTCGGCAATTCATCGCCTATGAGGCCGCTTTGCGCTACATAGGTATGTGTTGCGTCTTTCTGGAACAGGACGAAATTCCTGGATTTGTCCACCTTGTCCCTGTGCCCGGTGAACTCGAGTCTGCGCAATGTCCCGCCTACGGGATCGATCTCTGCAATCAAGACATCCGTGCGTACGATTATGGGAGGCAAGTCGGCTGGGGCTGACAGTACTACCGGCGCCGTGGGGTTCACCGGCGCCGTAGGCGCAACCGCGCCGGGCGGCAATGTTGGCGACGGCATGCTTGCGTCCCTATGCAGCGCGGCCTCACTGGGCGCCGGTGGCTGCGGGGCCCGCTCCTTGTTCCAGGCATCGAACAACAGGAACACGGAAACGGCAAACACCATGGCCGCAAATAAACGCAGACTGTCCATTATTAGGCTATCTATATCTCAAGGTACAGGATCAACTCCACCCGGATGCCACGGATGGCATCGGAGGATTCGTCTCGACGCCAACCAACCTCCCCGAACTGCACCATATTTTTCCACGGCCGTCTTGGCATATTCCGAGCAGGTCGGGTAGAAGCGACAATTGCTGCCGGTCCACGGGCTTACAAGAAACTGGTACAAGCGTATGAAGATTAACAGCGTCGCGCGCATCAGCATGTTTCCCGCAGGAGCCTTTCCAGTTCATGACGGGCCTCAGCCAAGTCTTGCCGCCCTGCAGGCTGACGGACTCTTACAATGACATCGACTGGACCAAGCTGATCGCGCAAAAGGCGGAATAATTCCCGAACAATACGCTTCATCAGTGAGCGTGTGACCGAGCGCGGCGCTGTTTGCCTGCCGATGACGATGCCGAGGCGGGCTAGTTCGCCCGGCTGACTGTTTCTGCGCAAAACGACGAAAAACTTCCCCTGTCGCCTTGCTGCAAACTTACCGGTGAACTGCGCTTTACCGCGCAGCGCGGCCTTGCGAGGCAGCCGATAGCGCGCCGGCTTCAGACCGCCAGACGTGCCCGTCCTTTGGCCCGGCGCGCATTGATTACAGCCCGTCCACCGCGGGTTTTCATGCGCTCGAGGAAACCGTGCGTACGTGCGCGACGGGTCTTGGAGGGTTGGTAAGTGCGCTTCATAATTCTGTACTCCAGTGACTGGCGGAAAAAGCGCGGTATTACACGGGTTTTCGCATGGGGTTGTCAACCTTGGCGAAGAGTTGGTGGTGTCTCAGTTTGAAATATTAGCCTAATGCGCCTATTCCGCTGGCCAGTTACAATGTTTCCATGGCCGCAAACCCTAAACGCCCCCGCGATATTAACCAATTAGCCAGATTCCTGGTTGACGTTACCTCGGGCGACAAAACCGACCCAGCGCCCACGAAGAAGGCCATTGCAGGCCGCGCAGGCGGTTTAAAGGGAGGGAAGACCAGAATGGATGCTCTGTCCCCGGAGGACCGAGCCAAACTAGCTAAGAAGGCGGCAGATGCTAGATGGAAGAAGGCCGCACCCGTGAGAGTGCGGCCTAAACCTGATTAGCTAAAGTCGAAATTTAGCTGGCCAGGATGAGAGCGCCAATGCTGACAAACGTTTTCTAGGCGACCAAGTCGCATCCGAACGTAAGCCCGCACAAACACACTCTTGCGCTGGAAATAGCCGTAAGCAGTCATTGTTAAGATACCGGGTAAACCGGAGAACAATAGGTTGCCTACAGCCCCAATTAGGAATATCCTATTTGGGTCTTCTATAAGACTGCTGTAAGGGACAGAGGGGTGTTCTCACTTCCATGTCCGAAAGCCCAAAGCGTTGGCGCGCTCTTGGGCTTTTTTATACGTAGGTCTTTAGCTCTGAATTCCCCTTCTCGTATTTATCCATCTGGTCGATTAGCGCGAATACAAATGTCCTGTCGTCCTGTGACAGGGAAAAGAAATCTACTGTCGCGGACATTGTTAGAGAACCTCCGCTTTTAAGATTTACCGTGCGCGCCGGACCCTTAGTAGCCGGCGGTAGGTCATCCTCTTCTTCGTTAATTACAGCGTTTGTTCTCGGCTTGGCGGAAGCACGGCGCTTCGGGCGAGCGCCGTTACTCGTCGCCATTGAGCCAAAGAGCCTAGATACTTGGATGCCGGCATATCCAACCGCAGACAAAAAGAAGCGAACTGCTTTTCCCCGCGTATCCCCGGTCACGTTATAGATTGAACTCATGCGTTCATTGAGTTGGTTGGGCGTGGTCTTAACCAGATCAAGCGCAAACAAGTCTGCATAACGCTCCTGCAGAATCTTCTTTAGTTGTTCCTTACGGGCAGCCTCATCTGCAACCGCTAAGGCGTGCAACGATTCCGTTGGCCTGCCGTCGTCCTTGGTTAGCCCAAGAAACTTAAGCCCTGCCAGTAATTGACTCTGCACTCCCCCAGAGAGACCGGGGAATGTGCTCCTATCTATCTGATTTGGAACTCCTTGGGCTAATGATTCAATAGCGTTTTTGAAGGTGTGCCAAGAAACATATACCGCTGCTGCTGTTAATACATCTTCGGCCATTTGGACCTCCTTAACAATCTGAATTCAGTATAACACGTATATCGGTATATACCGCAAAAGATTTCTCAAGATTCTTCGTTGACAGACTAAAACAGCGCCTCGATAATCCCCTCATGGACAAAAAAATAACGTCAGGACAAACAGTTAAGTTGCTTTCGAGCCTGGGCTTGATAAGCGTTACGGTAGTCGCCGATCTTGGGGAAGTCCTGCTAGTTTGCCGCTCTGAGGAGTTCAAAAACGCCCAAAAAGATCGAAGAGAGCCTATCACTGTAGGGTTCAAGCGAGTGGACTTAGTAGAGATCGTGTAATTCGGTATTGACACTCGGTATATGCTCTGGCATAATGTTCACATTGGAGGTTGTGAACATGAACCGCTTGAGCCTGCAAGATCGCGCCAGAATCCTTAGTTGCCTTGTTGAGGGCAATTCGATGAGGGCTACTACGCGCATGATTGGCGTCAGCATCAACACGGTCACCAAACTCCTGGTCGATGTAGGCACAGCCTGCGCAGAGTATCAGCACCAAACCCTGCGTAAGCTTCCCTGCAAGCGCATTCAATGCGACGAAATCTGGTCGTTCTGCGGAATGAAGCAAAAGAATGTTCCCGCTAGCCAGAAGGGCGCTCATGGCGTTGGCGATGTCTGGACCTGGACATCCATCTGCGCGGACACCAAATTGGTCCCGAGCTACTTTGTGGGCCACCGTGATGCGCAATCGGCACACATGTTTGTTCAAGACCTAGCCTGGAGAATGGCCGGACGCATCCAGCTCACGACCGATGGCAACAAACGCTATCTAGACGCCGTGGAAGGCGCGTTTGGCCATGAGATCGATTACGCGATGGTCGTGAAGATGTACGGCAATGCGTTTGGCAACAGTCAGGAACGCCGGTATAGCGCTGGCGAATGTTGCGGGATGGTTCGGGGAGTGGTTTGCGGTAACCCGGACGAAGTGGACATGAGTACCAGCTTTGTCGAACGGCAGAACCTCACCATGCGGATGGGGATGCGCCGCTTCACGCGGCTTACAAATGGATTCTCAAAGAAGATCGAGAACCTTGAGCATGCCGTAGCCCTGCATTTCATGCATTACAACTTCGGACGCATCCATAAGACGCTTCGCGTTACTCCCGCTATGGAAGCCGGAGTGTCCGATCGTGTTTGGAGTCTCGAAGAAATCGCCGCGCTCTCACATTAGCGCTTCGAAGAAGTGCGACTGAGTATTTTGATTTCCAAATATAAACATTTCTTGACAGGGTGAGTGAGGCTACTAGAATTAGTCCTTCCGTAGTACGCCGTCCACAATATGTAGTGGTTTCGATCTTGGCCATCCGATTGTTGCCTGCAAGCGACGGAAAATGCGGCGGGGAAAGAAAAACCCGCCGAAGCGGGTTTTCAAAGACAGGATGGCCGAGTAGTTAGGCGGGTCCCCAGCAAGGTTCCTCACGCCAGTGCAAATCTGGCTCCTGTCTGCCAATACTAATGGGCAAATCTCAGAACGGTTCGCCCTCTTCACTTCTTTAGGTGGGTCGAGTATTACGCCACGCCCCACACTGCCAGTCAAATCGATGTTTCGTCCTTCGGACCTGGAAACTTGAGCGGCCCCCTCAACTCAGAAAGATGCTGCACTAGGAAATGCATTACTACGTCTGTTCTGGCCGAACCATACATTCCGTCCTTCACCAGGTAATCGATCAACTCAGCCTGGCGATCTGTGACGCGAATGGTTATGGAGTTCTTTCCCTTTTCCGTCTCGGCCACGGAAAAAGATTACGACTTCGTTAGCTATATTGCAAGCGTTTGCTAGCTATTTAGCTAGTTTTTGCAGATTCCGTGCCTAGGGAAAGATCAAACTGAGACACTACCGAAGAGTTTTCACGCCTGTGGATAACTTGTACGCTTGCTGCTAAACTGCAAACCTCTGTCTGGAGGGCCATCCGCGGCCGCATCCTGCGTCAAAATTCTAACACTGCGCCGATGGATAGCTTCTGGAATCATTGTCTTCGTCATTTCGAAAAAAGCCTTCCAGCGCAACAATATAAGACCTGGATTCAGCCGCTTCGTGCGCGCCTGGAGGGCGACTCTATCATGCTGTCCGCCCCCAATCGATTTGTGCTGGAATGGGTAAAAGACAAATTTCAGGCAGAAATTGAGCGACTTGCCGCTGAATACCTGAGCCAACCCGTGCAGGTTGTTCTTGGCCTTGCAGAAAAACCCGCCAGTACAGCAATCGAGCTGCCCAACGAGGCTCCGGTCCCCAACGATACCCCACCGGCCAAGCCCAAGATCCGCGAACAAACGCGGCTCAATCCGTCCTTTACTTTCGACTCGTTTGTAACCGGAAAAGCGAACCAGCTGGCGCGAGCAGCGGCGTTACAGGTGGCAGAGCATCCCGGCGTTGCCTATAACCCATTATTTGTCTACGGCGGAGTCGGCTTGGGTAAAACTCACCTTATCCAAGCCATCGGCAACATGTTGCTCGAGTTCAATCCGTCGGCCAACGTGCGCTACATCCACGCCGAACAATATGTCTCCGATGTGGTGCGCGCATACCAGCATAAAGCGTTCGATGGTTTCAAGAAATATTACCATTCGCTCGATTTGCTGCTGATTGACGATATCCAGTTCTTCAATGGAAAAAACCGCACACAGGAAGAGTTTTTTTACGCCTTCAATGCACTGATCGAAGCCCACAAGCAGGTCATCATTACCTGTGACACTTACCCGAAGGAAATATCTGGCATCGAGGACAGGTTGATCTCGCGTTTCGGATGGGGGCTAACGGTGGCAATAGAACCGCCGGAGCTGGAAATGCGGGTTGCGATCTTGCTGAAAAAGGCGGAAGCCGATCGCGTGAATCTCGCCGAGGATGTCGCGTTTTTCATAGCAAACCATATCCAGTCAAACGTGCGTGAGCTCGAAGGCGGACTGAAGCGCGTACTTGCCTACGCGAAATTCGCAAATGCCAAGGTTTCTCTGGATCTCGCAAGGGAGGCACTTAAGGATCTGTTGGCGGTGCAAGTGCGCCAGGTATCGGTCGACAACATTCAGCGCATCGTTGCGGACTACTACAAGATCAAGGTTTCGGATATGTACTCAAAAAAGAGGACACGCGCCGTTGCCCGACCCAGGCAAGTGGCAATGGCCCTGGCCAAGGAATTGACGCAGCTGAGTCTGCCGGATATTGGCGACGCATTTGGCGGAAGGGACCATACCACTGTCCTTCATGCCTGCCGCAAAGTCGTCGACCTTCGCGCCTGCAATCCGGAAATCTCGCGCGATTTCGTTGCTTTGCTGCAAACTTTGCGCGGTTGATAAGTCAGGGATGAATTGTTGAAAACTTCACAAAATCCGCCGACGCCGGCTTCATCCACAATTCATCCACTATCACTACGCTATTTATACAACACGATATATTGTTGACTTCATTTATGTTTACCGATGATCTAACAGACTTCGCCAACTCTATTACTACTATCAAGGTTTAAAGAATGAAGATCTTAGACATAGACAAGGACGTGTTGTTGAAACCGCTTCAGGCGGTCTCTGGCATCGTAGAGCGCCGGCATACGTTGCCAATCCTGTCCAACGTCATGTTGGAAACTCGTGGCACAGACTTGAATCTGGTGGCTACAGACCTCGAGATCCAGATCGCGACGTCGGCGCAACTGAAAAATGCAGGAACTGATCACGCGGTAACCGTGTCGGCGCGAAAGTTACAGGACATTTTGCGGGCACTGCCCGAAAACACTATCGTATCGCTGGACGCGCAGGAAGGACGGCTGCAGGTAAAAGCAGGTAAAAGCAGATTCAACCTTCAGACCCTCCCGGCCCAGGACTTTCCGCGCCTGGCCGAAAGTGGTTCAGCCACGACACGAGTGAAGTTGTCGCAAAAAATCTTCCGGGATCTGTTGTCTCTCGTTCAGTACGGCATGGCGCAGCAGGATATTCGCTACTACCTCAATGGACTGCTGCTGGTGGTCGAGGGCAAGCAACTAACCATGGTGGCGACAGATGGTCATCGACTGGCCTACGCATCGGCGATGGTAGCAAGTGAATTCGAAAAATCGGAAGTCATCATTCCACGAAAAGCCATACTGGAACTGGGAAAGCTGCTGGCAGATGTTGAGGACGAAGTGGAAATTCAGCTCTTGCCAAATCAGGTTCGTTTTATCTTCGCGGGCATAGATATCGTGTCGAAGGTCGTCGACGGAAAATTTCCGGACTACACTCGCGTAATTCCTACCAATTACAAGAAACACTTTGCGGTAGACCGGGTAATTCTGCAGCAGGCACTGCAGAGAGCCTCGATCTTGTCGAACGAGAAATTCCGCGGCGTCAGATGGGTATTGGCGGAAAACAGCCTGCGTATCATATGCAGCAACGCTGAACAGGAAGAGGCGGAAGAAGAATTGGTTGTCGACTATACCGGCGAAGCTCTGGACATAGGCTTCAACATTGTCTATCTGCTGGACGTGCTTAATAACCTTGAGACGGAAAAAGTCGATTGCGCTGTTGGAGATGCCAATAGCAGCATGCTGATTTCGATACCCGAAAACAAGGATTTCAAGTACGTAGTGATGCCGATGCGCATCTGATTATCTTCGATTAAAAAAATGTCATCATCAGAATATAATTCCGACAGCATAAAGGTACTCAAAGGCCTGGAGGCGGTGCGCAAACGCCCGGGTATGTACATTGGCGACACCAGCGACGGCACCGGTTTGCACCATATGGTGTTTGAAGTCCTGGATAACTCAATCGATGAGGCGCTGGCGGGGCACTGCAATGAAATAAAAGTCGTCATTCATTCCGACAATTCGGTCAGCGTCGTCGACAACGGTCGCGGTATTCCTACTGGCCTCCATCCGGAGGATGAAACAGGTCGCTCGACCGCCGAAATCGTGATGACGGTGTTGCATGCCGGTGGAAAATTCGACAGCAATAGCTACAAGATTTCCGGAGGTCTGCATGGAGTCGGTGTTTCCGTAGTCAACGCGTTGTCCGATTTGCTCAAGCTGACCATTCGCCGCGACGGGCAGGTGCATTCGATGGAGTTTCGCAATGGTGACCCGGTTGCACCGCTGGCGGTGGCCGGCGCTACCGAGCGACGCGGTACCGAGATTCATTTCCATCCGAGTCCGGAAGTGTTCGGCAACATCGAATTCCACTACGAAATTCTGGCAAAGCGCCTGCGGGAACTGTCCTTCCTGAATAACGGTGTGCGTATCGAACTGCAGGATCAGCGCACAGGAAAAGAGGAAGTGTTCGCATTCTCGGGAGGCGTCAAGGGCTTTGTCGAATACATCAACCGGTCGAAGACCGTCCTGCATTCAAATATATTCCACGCAGTCTTCGAGCAGGAAGGCATCGGCGTCGAAGTCGCCATGCAGTGGAACGATTCCTACCAGGAGTCGGTTCTGTGCTTTACCAATAACATTCCGCAACGCGATGGTGGAACGCATTTGACGGCATTGCGGGCAGCGATGACGCGTACGCTTAACCAATACATTGAGGCCAATGAACTGGCCAAGAAAGCCAAGGTCGAGACCACCGGCGACGATATGCGCGAAGGACTCACTTGCGTTCTTTCGGTGAAACTTCCGGACCCGAAATTTTCATCGCAGACTAAGGACAAACTCGTTTCCTCGGAAGTTCGTCCGGTTGTGGAAGACGCTATATCGAGCACTTTGCATGACTGGCTCCTCGAAAGGCCAGCGGACGCGAAAGTTATCGTCAGCAAAGTGATCGATGCCGCGCGAGCGCGCGAGGCCGCGCGCAAGGCGCGTGAAATGACACGACGCAAAGGTGTGCTCGAAGGCTTCGGCCTGCCGGGAAAACTGGCGGATTGTCAGGAAAAGGACCCCGCCTTGTGTGAGCTTTATCTCGTCGAAGGGGATTCGGCGGGCGGTTCGGCGAAGCAAGGTCGCGATCGTAAATTTCAGGCTATCCTGCCCCTGAAAGGCAAGATACTGAACGTCGAACGTGCGCGCTTCGATAAACTTGTATCGTCCCAGGAAATAGCGACGCTCATTACAGCGCTTGGTACCAGCATCGGCAAGGATGATTACAAGCCCGAGAAACTGCGCTATCACCGCATCATCATCATGACCGACGCTGATGTGGATGGATCCCATATCCGCACTTTGCTTTTGACGTTTTTTTATCGGCAGATGCCCGATCTGGTCGAGCGCGGCCACATTTATATCGCGCAGCCGCCGCTTTACAAGATCAAGCACGGCAAGGAAGAGCGTTATCTGAAGGACGACCACGAGCTTAAGGAGTATCTGCTGCGTCTCGCCCTCAAGGATGCCGAGCTCCATCCCGGAGAAAACCGCGCTCCACTTGCCAAGGAAGCACTGGAAGAAGTCGCGCGTTCCTATATTTTGGCCGAAGCGGTGATCGAACGTCTTGCCAAGCGCATCGATCCTGTCGTGCTCGCTGCCCTGCTAAGGGATCCCGACGTCAGTCTCGCCGATGCCGCCGCCGCTGGCCAGTCCGCGCAGCGGCTGATGGCGTCATGTCGTGTGCCTGGCCTGGTTATCGAGCCGCGCTACGACCCGAAGAACGAAGCGCAGGTTCTCGCGATCAAGCGCATGCAGCACGGGAATCTGCGGGTAGGCTATCTCGATAACGACTTCCTTGGTAGCGGCGACTACACCCAGATCAAGCAGACGGCGCATGTTCTCCAGGGCTTGCTTGGACAAGGTGCGTTCATCAAGCGGGGCGAACGCGAACACCGGGTTTCAGAGTTCAAGGAAGCGCTGGACTGGTTGCTCGAGGAGGTGAAGAAGGGGGTGTCGATCCAGCGCTACAAGGGGCTGGGCGAGATGAATCCGGAGCAACTTTGGGAAACCACCATGGACCCGGCATCGCGGCGCCTGTTGAGAACGCAGATTGAGGACGCCATTACTGCGGATGAGATCTTCACGACATTGATGGGTGACATGGTCGAACCGCGACGAGCCTTCATCGAATCCAACGCACTCGGAGTACGCAACCTGGACGTCTGATAGGCCAGGCTTCAGGTAGACTTGCGTTTGCCACCCTTTGGCGCCGGTTTTTTCTTTGCCTCCGATTTCGCCGGCGCCGCCTTTGCGGGTTTGGCTGGTTTTCGTGGCTTCTCGGTTTTCTTCGCCGGCTTGGTCGTTTTCTTCGCTGGTTTCCCGGATTTGGCTGCCTTGGCCGAGAGCAACTCCAGTGCTTCGTCGAGCGTGATCTTCTCCGGGTCGATTGAAGCCGGAATGGTTGCATTGATCTTGCCGTACTTCACGTAGGGGCCATAGCGACCGCTGTGAACCGCGACCGTTCGGTTGTCCTCCGGATGCGCGCCCAGCGATCTGCCGCCTACGCCCGCGACTTTCTTTTCCGCCAGCAGCTCAACCGCCCGCGTCAGTGTGATGTCATGCACGCTTTCCGCCTTTGGAATCGACTTGAACATGCCATCATGCTTTACGTACGGTCCGAAACGGCCGATATTGGCCTCCACGGCTTTGCCAGATTCCGGGTGATTGCCCAGCGAACGCGGCAAGGCGAGCATCTTCAGCGCGGTATCCAGGTCGGGCGAGGTGACAGGAACATTCTTTGGCCATGCGGCACGTTTTGGTTTTTGTGCTTTGTCTTCCGGTGTTGGACCCAGTTGCACGTAAAAACCATAAGGCCCCTTGAGCAGCAGGATGTCCAAACCAGTGGCTGGATCCTTGCCCACTAAAACCGGTCCCGCGGGCTGGTCTCCCCACGGCCGAGTGTAATCACAGTCGGGATATCCGCTGCAGCCCACGAACAAGCCGCGCCGGCTGTTCTGCAGAAAAAGCTGCTTCCCGCACTTTGGGCAGGCCTCTTCCATTGGGCTGCCGCGCGCGACCTTCTCCTTTGACTTCAGGGCGAGCGCAAAATCCTTCCAAAACTCCCTGAGCACCGGCACCCACTCGCGGTCGCCGTTGGAAATCTCGTCGAGTTCTTCCTCCAACCGCGCAGTGAAGCCATAGTCAACATAGTGGTTGAAGTGTGACGTCAGGAAACCGTTGACCAGCCGGCCGATGTCGGTTGGCATGAATCGCTTCTTCTCCAGCAAGGCGTACCCGCGGTCCTGCAGCGTGGAAATGATGTTTGCGTAAGTCGAAGGTCTGCCAATGCCGTATTCCTCCAGCGTCTTGACCAGACTCGCTTCCGTGTAACGCGGTGGCGGCTGGGTAAAATGCTGCTCGCCGAAAATGCGATCGACGGGAACAGACTCCTTTTCCTCGAGCAATGGCAACCGGGCTTCCTGTTCCTGCTCGGTATCATCCGCGTCCTCCAGGTAAACTGCCATGAAACCGGGAAACACCAGAATCTGCCCGTTTGCGCGGAACAGCGTATCTTCGCGCCCGGCCGACAGATCCACAGAAGTCGTGTCGTATCGGGCCGGCGTCATTTGGCAGGAAAGAGTGCGCTTCCAGATCATTTCGTAAAGCGCTGCCTGGTCCGCGGTCAGATACTTGCGGATGGCATCCGGTGTGCGTTCTATGGACGTAGGACGAATCGCCTCGTGCGCCTCCTGCGCGTTCTTCGATTTATTTCTATATTCGACTGCCGACTTCGGCAGATAATCGGCCTCGAATTTTTTCTTGATGTAGCTGCGGATGTCGACAAGGGCTTCGTTGGCCAGTGCCAGCGAATCGGTACGCATGTATGTGATCAGACCAATCGTGCCACCGTCTATTTCCACACCCTCGTAGAGCTGTTGCGCGGTACTCATCGCGCCGCGGGTCGTCATACCGAGCTTGCGAACCGCTTCCTGCTGCAAAGTCGATGTGGTGAACGGCGGCGCGGGCTGCCTGCTTCTGGGCTTGCGTTCGACCTTGAGGACTTTTGCCGCCCCCGCCGCGGTCTTCTCGATATCCTCGACAACTTTGCGCTGCTCTTCTTCGCTTACGATGGAGAACTGTTCAATTTTTTCGCCACGGTACTGGATCAGCCGCGCACTGAACTTCTGTTTTCCCTTGTGGCTATCCAGGTGCAACGACCAGTATTCGCGGCTGTCGAATTTCTCGATTTCCTGCTCGCGTTCCACAATAAGACGCAACGCCGGACTTTGCACTCGCCCCGCCGACAGGCTCGGACCAATTTTTTTCCACAGCAGCGGCGATAAATTGAAACCGACCAGGTGGTCGAGCGCCCTGCGAGCCTGCTGGGCGTTTACCAGAGGCATGGAGATGCCGCGCGGGTGAGCGACTGCTTCCTTTACGGCGGATTCCGTTATTTCGTAAAACACGACCCGATTCAGCTTCTTGTTCTTCAGCAGTTTCTTGGCCTTCAGAATTTCCGCCAGATGCCAAGCGATCGCCTCTCCCTCGCGGTCCGGGTCGGTCGCAAGGTAGATGTTGGTGGCTTTTGCGACAGCCTTGATGATCGTATCGACGTGCTTCTTGTTCTTATCCACCAGCGCGTAGCGCATGTGGAAATCGGCGCCCGGGTCGACCGCGCCTTCCTTGGCTTCCAGATCGCGCACATGACCATAGGACGCGACTATTTCGAAGTCGCGGCCGAGATACTTCTTCAGAGTCTTGGCCTTGGAAGGGGACTCTACGATCAGCAGACTATGGGACATTGAGCTTCCGGCCTGGAAAGGAGGCGGAATGATAAGAATTTGATGGCGCTGGAGCAAGCGCCATGATCGGCGCGACTATCGTGGTGCGGCATTTTCATGGCTATACCGCCCGACCCCTATGCCCGCAATCTTATTGCAGGTAGCGCTCCTGGTTCGGGGACGTCAACTCTTCCAACACCAGCGAATCCAGCGTCTCGTTTTGATTCCACAACACCATCAGGACGATGAGCTTGACCTTGTCCAGATCCACTGCGGGCTCGTCCAGCGCCATAACGCGTTCTATGACGAGTTCGCGTTGCAATGTGCTGATGACGCCGGCACCTTCGAGAAACAACAGGAAGCCGCGCGCTTCAGCCGTCAGGGCGATCAGCTCGGGTTCAGTATAAAAGCGAAAACCCTTGCTGGAAGTGGGATTGGACCGGGTACCGCTGCGGCCGACGCGTTCGAGACCGCTTAGCCAAGTCAGTGCTTGCGAGATGTCGCGGCTATCAAAGCCCGCTGCGGAAAGGCGTTTGGAAAGAGTTTCTTGATCGGGATAGGCACCGGCATGGAAATAATTTTCGAACAGGAAGACGAGTATGTCGAACATGAGCCCCTGTCTGCAGGTGTTGACGCTCCTCTCGCTAGCGCACGCGCTGGAACCTGCCGCCAGGAAGGCGGCTAACCATGCCTTCCAGTTCCAGTGTCAACAGCATCGCCGATGCGCTTTCCGGCGTCAAGCCACTGCGGTCGCAAATGGCGTCGAGTTCGAGTGGATCGTAACCAAGTGCGGCAAGTATCGGATTTCCCCGTGCGTCGTCTTCGGTCGCGGCTGCGAGTTCAACGCGCTCGCGTAACACGGCTCCGAGTTCCTCCAGAATATCCTGGCTGCTTTCCACCAGCTTCGCGCCCTGTTTGATCAGCAGATGGCAGCCTTTCGAAAGTGGAGAGTGGATGGAACCCGGAACGGCAAATACTTCGCGTCCCTGTTCAAGGGCATAGCGCGCGGTAATCAGCGAGCCGCTTTTCAGTGCGGCTTCCACGACGAGGCAGCCGCGGGCCAACCCGCTGATGAGTCGATTGCGCCGCGGAAAGTTTGAAGCCAGTGCCGGCGTTCCCAGGGCAAATTCTGAAACCAGGGCTCCCGCCTGCGCGAGCTGGTGGGCCAGATCGCGATTGCGCGCCGGATATACAATGTCCAGACCCGTGCCGACCACGGCGATCGACGCCGATGCTGCTGCAAGGCCGCCCGCATGAGCGGCCGCGTCGATGCCCAGGGCGAGGCCGCTGATAATGGTAAAGCCGCCAGCCGACAATTCTTCGGAAAAAGCCTGCGCGCTGATCCGACCCTGTTGGGTGGCATTGCGGCTCCCCACCACGGCCAGCGCTGCATGATTCAGCAGACCGGGGTTTCCTTTTACATACAGCAGTGGCGGTGGATCGGTCATTTCCAGCAACAGTCGCGGATAGGTGTCGTCGGCGAAAGTGACAATATGATTGCCGGGCTCCTCAAGCCACTGTAAGGCTGCATCCAGTCGTTGCGGATCGGGACCGCGGGCAATCGCCGCGGCGACGTCATCGGTGACGCTGCTTCTGAGTGTGCCGCGATCAGCCGCACAAATGGCTTCAGGCGTCGATAGTGCGGCAAGCAGTCTGCGGAAAACGGATGGGGTCAGCTCGGTAACCAGACCGAGCCTGAGCCAGGCGAGCGTTTCCTGGTTCGGCGACATGCGCCGCAGGATCCTGCTACGGCGTCTGAACTACGTCGAGCACGTTGACCGGCCGGGTGGAATTCAAGACCAGGCCGTAGGATACCTTGTCGAACACACGAAATATAAAGAGCATCCCGTAGCGTTCCGCTGGAAGCCGGATCTTTTCCTTGGGGTTGACGGCATTGGCGGGCGTCACGGACGGCCTGTCCCGATACAAGGCCAGGACGTGGCCGACTTCCATACCTTCACGACTACCGCGGTTGATGATGACGACTTCCTTGGATCCAATTTCCGAAACACTGTCGCCGGGACCAGCAATCACACGGCCCTTGATCACGCCCGCAGGAGCGTGCGGCATATAAGCCAAAGCCTCGACCGGCAGACTTTTCGCAAGCCGGTCGCCAGGTGCAATTTCGCGCACCGCCTTGGTCAGCAAGACCGTGCTGATTTCACCGAATTCGCTGATCTGTGCATCGCCGAGGTAAATGGCCTCCCGACCGAGAATCTCTTTCGAGTCAGGATCCGTGAAAGTACGTCCGGCGCGGTAGACACTCCAGGCAGTTCCGTCTTCCCAAACCACGCCCCTGGTGAAGGCTGTATCGCCGGCAGACAATACGACGCGATTCTCAGGCCCGGCGACCAATGTCGGCGCCACGTTCAGTTCTTGTTCGCCAACCAGCAGCGGCCGGCCAAGGAAAGGCTGGATTGCGGCGGCAGGGATGCTGGCGATGGCGCCGGTCCCGAGCGATTGCCGGCGGATGGCCGGATTCAATTTGGTTTCCATCAAGCGCCACTCGGCTTCGCTGCCGTCACCGGCGCTTCCTGCGGACCCGTCCTTGCGCAGATGTGGGGTCCTGCCGGTGAAATCCAGTACCAGCACATCGCCTGGATAAATCCAGTGTGGATTCTTGACTTCTTCCTTGTTCAAGCCCCAGATATCGGGCCATCTCCAGGGATCCTTGAGGAATTTCGCCGAGATACCCCAGAGCGTATCGCCTTTGACCACCACATAGCGGTCCGGCGCGTTCTCTGCAAGCTTGATCTCGTCCGCCCATGCGCCGCTGCAGCCCCAGACGGCTGCCAGCACAAGCAGGGATATAATTGATTTGCCCATCTCAGGCCCCCATTTCTGTCTATCCGCAACCACGTCTCACGCAAGCGCCTACACCGATGCTGGCGCCAGATGCGATACTTTGGATTAAATTCTGCATCTAGTTTATTAAATTAGCAAGCAATTATGGCAATTCTCCAGATCATCCATTACCCCGACCCGCGATTGCATAAAATCGCCGCACCGGTGCCGGCGGTCGACGATAGCATTCGTAAACTAGTGCGCGATATGGCGGAAACGATGTATGCGGCGCCGGGTGTCGGACTGGCCGCCACCCAGGTGAATGTGCATAAACAAGTCATCGTCATCGATATTTCCGAAACGCACGATCAGCTCCTGGTACTGATCAATCCGAAAATTCTCGATTCGCGCGGTCAATCCGACTACGAGGAAGGCTGCCTGTCTGTGCCTGGAATATTCGAGAAAGTTACCCGCGCCGAGTGGATCCGGGTAGAGGCCCTGGACATTGACGGACAACCCGTAAAGATGGAAAGCGATGGGCTGCTCGCGGTGTGCATCCAACACGAGATGGATCATCTGCGAGGCAAAGTCTTCGTCGAGTATCTTTCGAAGCTCAAGCAGAAACGCATAGTCGGTAAATTGAAAAAACAACAGCGGCACACGCTCTGATGCGCATCGCTTTTGCGGGCACGCCGACATTTGCGGCGGTTGCGATGCAGGCGCTGGTCGATGCGCAGTTCGAAGTCGTGCTGGTACTGACACAGCCGGATCGTCCGGCCGGCCGCGGGCTCAAACCAACACCCGGTGCCGTGAAACAACTTGCATTGCACCATGGCCTGAGCGTCATCCAGCCGCAGACGCTGCGCAGCGAAGAAAGCCTGGCACTGCTGCGCGCAACAGACGCACAAGTTCTGGTCGTGGCTGCTTATGGATTGATCCTGCCGGCAGCCGTCCTTGCGCTATTCCCTGCGGGCTGTATCAATATTCACGCTTCGCTTTTGCCGCGATGGCGCGGGGCCGCGCCAATCCAGCGTGCGATACTCGCCGGCGATCGTGAAACCGGGATCTCGATCATGCGCATGGAACAAGGGCTCGATACCGGGCCAGTCTACCTCACAAGGAAAATGCCAATTTTGGCCGAAGACTCCGCAGGAAGCTTGCATGACAGGCTGGCCGAATTGGGTGCGCGCTGCATAGTCGAAGCCCTGCCGCAGATCGTTCAGGGCTCGCTAAGTCCTTCTGCACAGCCGGTCGATGGCATCACCTATGCGCACAAGATCGCCAAAGCGGAGGCGGCAATCGACTGGCAGCGTGATGCCGCGGACGTCGATCGTCAGATTCGCGCCTTCAACCCGTTCCCGGGAGCTTTCACCCACTGGGGTGGCGATACCGTGAAAATCTGGCGCGGTACCGCCGTCGACCGCGTAGCGGCAGTCCCCGGGGAAATTCTCTCTTGCAGCGTGGATGGCATCGACGTTGCCTGCGGTCGCGGGATGTTCAGAATAACGGAGCTGCAAAGAGCCGGTGGCAGGCGGCTGTCTGCCGCGCAATTCGTGCGCGGGGCAGCTCCCGCGCCCGGCCAGCGATTCGGTTCCTAGGCCCGCCACCCGCGTGCTACAGATCCAGCGGCTTGCCGCGCAAACCGTCGCCAGCGTATTGTCCGGCACCAGCCTGACCGCGGCCCTCGACCAGGTCTGGTGGCGCCACCGGCAACTTAGCGGGTCGGATCGCGGCGCCATCCAGGATATCTGCTACGGGACGTTGCGCCACTACGGAAAGCTCGGCGCGGTGCTCGAACAGCTTGCTCCCAAACCGATTGCCATTGCGCAGCTGCGCACGCTGTTGCTTTGCGCGCTCTATCAACTTGAATACAGCGACGCGGCGCCTTACGCCGTGGTTGATACCGCGGTCCAATGCGCGGCGCAATTAGGCAGTGATCATGTCAGGCCTTTTGCCAATGCGGTATTGCGCAATTTTCAACGCCGGCGCGCAGACCTGCTGGCGCACGCCATTGCACTGGACGCCGGACGGTTTTCCTATCCCGCCTGGTGGATCGAAAGGGTGAGACGCGACTTTGGCCCGCAAGCAGAACGTGTTCTCGACGTCGGCAACCTGCATCCGCCGATGACCTTGCGGAGCAACGTCCGCCGCGGCAGCGCGGACGCCTATTTGCAGGTGCTGCAACAGGCCGGCCAGGATGCGCGCAAGCTGGAAAACGGCGCGCTCGTACTGGCGCGACCGGTGCAGGTCAGTCGCCTGCCGGGCTTCGACGAAGGCGCTGTCTCGGTGCAGGACGCTGGCGCCCAGTTCGCGGCGACACTGCTGGATGTCGGCGGTGGCATGCGTGTACTCGATGCCTGCGCGGCGCCTGGCGGCAAGACCGCGCACATTCTCGAACTCGCGGACGTCGAGATGACAGCGCTGGACGCGGATGCCGTGCGCCTGCAGCGCGTCAGGACGAACCTCGAACGCCTGGGCCTGCAGGCCCGATTGCAGGCCGCTGATGCGGCGAACCTGGATACCTGGTGGGACGGCAAGCCGTATGAGCGTGTATTGGTCGACGCACCGTGCTCCGCGTCCGGCATCGTGCGGCGCCATCCTGATATCAAATGGCTCAGGAGGGCCTCCGACATCCCCGGATTTGCCGCACAGCAGCGGCGGCTGCTCGAAGCCCTATGGAAGGTAGTCGCGCACGGTGGTAAATTGCTCTACGTGACCTGTTCCATTTTTGGCGAAGAGGATCACGACACGATAAGCGGATTTGCAGCGCGTCACCCCGACGCGCGCATTCTGGGAGGAATGCCGGGACGCGAAGGGTTGCTGCTCCCGGATGATGACCATGATGGTTTTTATTTCGCCCTCCTCCAGAAGGATTGATCTCTTGCGCCCGCTGCTTGCGCTATGCCTGTTGTGGTGCGCGACCGCGTTTGCGGCTGAAGGGATTCATGTCCAGTCCGCGGAAATTGTGCGCAATGGCGGCGACTACTATCTCGAAGCGAATTTCGACATCGAGCTTACCCATACTCTGGAGGCCGCGCTCAACAAGGGTCTGCCGCTGCATTTCCTGATTGAATTTGAGTTGATCAGGCCACGCTGGTACACGCTGTACCTGTGGAACAAGTCGATGCTTGACTTCGAGCAGCACTACCGGCTTTCCTACAACGCACTGACGCGCCAGTATCGCCTTTCGATGGGCGCTCTTCATCAAAACCTTGACACGCTGGGCGATGCGCTCGCGCTGATGGGCCGCCTGCGCCCGAGGCTGCTGGCGCCAGTCGACGCGTTGGATGAGGGCAAGGTCTACGAGGCTGCAATTCGCATGCGTCTCGACGTATCGCAACTGCCCAAGCCGCTGCAAATCAACGCGCTGGCGTCACGTGACTGGAATCTTGCCTCGGCATGGTTCCGCTGGACGCTGGTGCGATGAATCTGATCCGCATTGTCAGGCGTTCGCTGCAAAGCCGCGGGATGCAGTTCTTGATTGTGCTGGTCCTTACGCTGGGCGCGGTGATGCTTTATCTGCTCTCGGGTGCGAGCGCCAATACCCCATGGTTCTCCAGCGATCTGCCCTTGTTGCTGATGCTCGGTGTGGGCGTAGTGCTGATTCTCATGCTGGCGGTGGGCTATCAGCTGTTGTTGCTGCGCCGGCGCCTGCAGGCGCGCGTGTTCGGTTCCAAGCTGACTCTGCGCCTGGTGCTCTTGTTCTCCCTGGTGGCGGTACTTCCCGGTGTGCTGGTCTATGCCGTATCGGTGCAATTCCTGTCGCGCTCGATCGAATCCTGGTTCGACGTGCGCGTCGAAAAAGCGCTCGAAGGCGGCTTGAGTCTGGGGCGCGTGAACCTGGACAACATGCTCAAGGAGTTACGTCGAAAAGCCGATACCATGACGCTGGTGTTGTCGGAGCGGCCGGCAGTACGCCAACTGGGGACGCTCAACACGCTGCGTGAACAGGCGGGAGTGAGCGAAGCAATGCTGTTGCGCACCGACGGTTCCTTGATCGCCTTCTCCAGTGCGGACTCGACCAGCCTCGTTCCGGAACTGCCCTCGCCTTCCGTGGTGCACCGGGTTCGCATGCAAAAGCCCTACAGTGCCATCGAGGCGCTCGCCAACAACGGCCTGCAACTGCGCGTCCTGGTCCCGGTGAACGACATCACCGGAACGACTCTGCTGTTGCAATTGATTCAGCCGGTTCCTACCGCCCTTGCGCGCGATGCCCAGAGCGTGCAGGAGATTTATCGCGACTACCAGGAATTGTCGCTGTCGCGGCTCGGACTGACGCGGCTGTATGGGTTGACGCTCACCTTGTCGCTGCTGCTGGCCTTGTTGTCCGCGTTGCTGCTGGCGATCCTGTTCAGCGGGAGGTTGTCCGCGCCGTTGAGCGTACTGGCCGCCGGCACGCGCGCGGTCGCGCAGGGTGACTTCAGTCAACGCCACACCGTGAAGTCGCAGGATGAACTTGGACTTTTGACTGAATCCTTCAACATCATGACCATGCAACTCGCCGATGCGCAAGCTGATGCGCAACGCAATCAGGAACAGGTTACCGCCGCCAAGGCGTATCTGGAAAGTGTGCTTGGCAATCTCTCGGCAGGCGTAATGTCCTTCGATTCCGAACTGCGCCTGCGTTCGGCCAATCGCAGTGCCGAGCGCATTCTCGGCGTCGAAGTCAGCAACCTGATCGGTACGCATCCGGCTGAATGGGCGCGCCGCGAAGCCCGATTGTCTGCAGTCGGCGATGTATTGCTGGAAACCCTGATGAAGGCACGTGAGGAACCCTGGGAAACGCAGGTGGAGTTGTCGGGTGCGTCGGGCGAGCAGGTTTTGTCGTTGCGCGGGTCCAGGCTTTCCGCTGGCGCGCAAACCGGTGTGGTGCTGGTATTCGACGACATCACCCGCATGCGCCAGGCGCAGCGGTTTGCCGCGTGGGGCGAAGTGGCACAACGCCTCGCCCACGAAATCAAGAATCCGCTGACCCCCATCCAGCTTTCCGCGGAACGACTGCAGCATCGCCTGGCCGCCAGGCTTTCCAGCCAGGATGCGGAAATCTTGCAAAGCTCGACGCAAATCATCGTCAATCAGGTGGCCGCACTCAAGGCGATGGTGGATGCATTCAGTCTGTATGCACGCTCACCGGTGACTGACCTGCAACCGCTCGACCTGAACCGGTTGACGCGCGAGGTGCTTGGGTTATACGAATCTTCGCGCCCGCTCATGCAACTCGAACTTGCCGAGAATCTTCCCCCGGTCAGTGGCGATACCGCGAAGCTGCGGCAGGTCATCCACAATCTGCTGCAGAACGCCGAGCAGGCGGTCAGCGATGTAAATGCGCCGCGCATTTTCGTCAGGACCGAAGCGGTTGACGGCGGCGTTCAGTTCACCATGCGCGACAACGGACCGGGGTTTCCGGAAGCGCTGATGGGTCGCGTTTTCGAGCCCTATATAACCACCAAAGCAAAGGGTACCGGGCTGGGACTGGCGATCGTCAAGAAAATCGTGGAAGAACATAACGGACGGATCAGCGTTGGCAATGATCCGTCGGGTGGCGCGAGTGTGACGATCGTTTTGCCCGCCGTACCGGCGAGAGTGGGCGATTTGCGGATCAACAGGCAGGCCGGACGATGAGTCAAATTCTGGTCGTCGACGACGAAGTCGGGATCCGCGAATTGCTGTCGGAAATTCTGCGCGACGAGGGCCATCAGGTTCGCCTAGCACAAAATGCCGGCGAGGCACGCCAGATTCGCGGGCGCCTGCGGCCGGATCTGGTGCTGCTCGACATCTGGATGCCCGACACAGACGGCATCACGCTGCTCAAAGAATGGGCCAGTACCGGCCAGCTGACCATGCCGGTAGTGATGATGTCCGGTCACGGCACCATCGACACTGCGGTCGAAGCGACCCGCATCGGCGCCTATGCGTTCCTGGAGAAGCCGATTGCGTTGCAGAAGCTGCTCAGCACAGTGGGCACGGCGCTCAGGCAGGGCTCGCTCAAGAGCGGTGCGCCCGCAGTGCCGGTCACAGTTGGCAAATCCAGGGTGGTCGAGCAATTGCGCATGCAACTTGAACGGCTGCGAACCCTGAAATCCTCAGTGTTGTTTGCCGGTGAGCCAGGCGCCGGCATGGAGCAATGCGCCCGACTGTTGCACCAGGCCAACGTGCCATGGGTGGCACCCGAGGATTTCTCGGTGCTCGATCAAATGGACACCAACCTGGTTGGCCAGGCAGCCGAAGGCATCCTGTTCCTGCGCGAAGTCGGGGACATGACACGCGACCAGCAGAAAAACCTGCTCAAGCAGACGCTGAACCTGGAGCGTTACCATACCCGGATCCTTTCCTCGAGTTCGCTGGACCTTGCGCAACTGGTGGCAAAAGGCGAATTCGACCCGAGGTTGTACACGTTGCTGTCGGGTGTGGTCCTGCGTCTGCCGGGCCTGCGCGAGCGTGCCGAGGATGTTCCGGAACTGGCCAGTCTCGTTTTGTCGCGCGCGATCGAGGCGAAGGATGTGCCGGCGCGTAGTTTCAATACGGCAGCCCTGAACATGCTGCGCAACTACCACTGGCCGGGCAATCTGCTGCAACTGGAAAGCGTGGTTAAGACTGTTGCGCAACTCGCGCTGGTGGCCGAGATCGGTGTGGCCGACATATCCGCTGCCCTGGCTTCTCTCGAGGCGCCGCAGCCAGATCCGGCGCGGACCCTGCCTCTGGATCGCGAACTGCGAGAAGCCCGCGATGCGTTCGAACGCATGTATTTTGAATACCACTTGAACAGGGAAGGTGGAAACATGAGCCGCGTCGCCGAACGCGTGGGCCTGGAACGCACCCACTTGTATCGCAAGTTGAAACAACTTGGCGTCAAGCTCCCGCGTCGCGCCGACGAATAATCCTGCCCATCGTCGGCTAAACTAGCGCGGCGCTTAAATCGCGGCGCATTTTTGCGTTTTTCCAGAGGAAGACATGGCAAACAGGAATGACCTTGCCAACGCCATTCGTGCATTGGCGATGGATGCGGTACAAAAAGCCAATTCCGGCCATCCCGGCATGCCAATGGGTATGGCCGAGATTGCCGAGACGTTGTGGAACCATCATCTGCGGCACAATCCGGCCAATCCAAAGTGGCCGGATCGCGACCGCTTCGTACTCTCCAACGGTCATGGCTCGATGCTGTTGTATGCGTTGTTGCACCTGACCGGTTATGCGCTGCCGATGGAGCAGATCAAACGCTTTCGCCAGTTGCATTCGATGACGCCCGGGCATCCCGAGTTCGGCATGACGCCCGGCGTCGAAACCACCACCGGGCCGCTTGGCCAGGGTCTGGCCAACGCCGTAGGCATGGCACTGGCAGAGAGGCAGCTAGCCGCGCGATTCAACCGCCCCAGCCATGAAATCGTCGATCACTACACGTACGTCTTTCTCGGCGATGGCTGCCTGATGGAAGGCATTTCTCATGAAGCCTGCTC
>JBDTRK010000029.1:0-32224 GCA_039931685.1 Betaproteobacteria bacterium
ACGATTTCCTCTCCGGCATCGGCGTGACGCCGAACGTGCAGGTCGAGATCGACGCCATGCCTTCGACCCTGAGCCTGGTGGAAAGCGGCATCGGCTACACCATCCTGTCGTATTCGAGCGTGCACCACCTGATCGAAGCGCAGCGCATCCGCAAGTGGCCAATCGTGCAACCGGTGATGACGCGCTCGCTGGTGGTGGCGACATCGACGCAGCGCCCGGTGACCAAGGCGGCCAGGGCGCTGGTGGGTTTTGTGCGCAAGCAGGTCGACGAGCTGGTGGCGCAGGGACGCTGGATGCCGAAGAAGCATGAGGGAAAATAAAGGACTCAGGACGTAGGACTCAGGACTCAGTAAACGCTCTGAAGCATTTCACTTAGTCCTGAGTCCTACGTCCTGAGTCCTAATTCCTGCGTCCTGAGTCCTACGTCCTGAGTCCTGATTTATCCATCCACCGCTCGCGGATCTCCGCCACCATGCGCGCGACGACATCGTCCCACTGGCCGGGCCGGGATTGCCGGAACAGGCGCGCGCCCGGATACCACGGACTGTCCTCGCGATCCAGCAGGAAACGCCAGTCCGGCACGAACGCAAGCGGAATCCACACGGCCTTGCCCATCGCGCCGGCCAGATGCGCCACTACGGAGTTCACGGCGATGACCAGGTCGCATGCTTCCACCAGCGCCGCGGTGTCGCCAAAATCACCGATCTCGCTTTCGAAATGCAGCAGCTGCGCATGCCGTTCGAGCGCTTGCGCATCGCCGGTGCGGATTTCCTTCTGCAGGCAGACGAACTGCAGCGGCAATGCAAGCAAGGGTTCGATCGCTTCCAGCGGCAGCGATCGGTTGCGGTCCTTGGCCTGCGCCGGATTGCCCGACCACGCGATGCCGATGCGCGGCAGGCGTTTCTGGCCGAGTTTTTTCTGCCAGTGCGCGATCGCGGCGGGCTCGGCATACAGGTAGGGAATGCCGGCGGGAATGGTTTCGAGCGTGGTTGCGAATGCCAGCGGCAGGCTGAGCAGCGGGCAGTGGTAATCGCAGGGCGGCAGCGCATCTCCGAAGACGACGATTTTCGTGACGCCGGCCAGCGATGCGAGCAATGACTTCAGTGCGGCATCGACTTCCAGGATGACGATCGCGCCGCGCGCCTGTACCAGCGTCACGTAGCGGCAGAATTGCAGCGTGTCGCCCAGGCCCTGCTCCGCGTGCAGCAGGATGGTCTTGCCGCGCAGGTCCTCGTGGCCGTGCCAGAGCGGCGCGGGAATATTGCGCCCGCCCGGCGACTCGGCCAGCTTCCAGCGCCATTCATACTCTTTCCAGCCCGCCGCCAGCTCGCCCTTGACCAGCAGCGCCAGGCCCAGATTCCAGTGCGCGTCGGCATAGTCGGGTTGCAGCGCCAGCGCCTGCCCGTAGCAGGCGATGGCCTCGTCCACGCGCCGCAGCGCATGCAACGCGTTGCCGCGGTTGCTCAGGGTTTCCGCATGCGCCGGCATGAGCGCGAGTGCCTGGTCGTAGCACGCCAGCGCTTCGTCTAGCCGGGACAGAATGCGCAGCACGCCGCCGCGATTGTTCAGCGCGCCGATGTCTTCCGGCTGCACCTGCAAGGCGCGCTCGTAGCTCGCCAGTGCCGGCTCGAAGCGGCCGAGTGCCGCCAGCGCGTTGCCGCGATTTTTCAGCAGGCCGGCGTGACGCGGACGCAAGGCCAGTGCGCTTTCATAACTTGCCAGCGCCTCGCCATAGCGTTTCATCGCCTGCAGCGCATTGCCGCGGTTGTTGAGCAAATCCGGATTGTCCGGTTGCTGCGCCAGTGCCGCGTCAAGGCTGTCGACGGCTTCGCCGAAGCGGCCCAGCGCCAGCAGCGCATTGCCGCGATTGGCCAACGCATCATGGGCGCCGGCATCGATGGCGAGCGCGCGGTCGAAATAGCCAAGACCGCCGGCGAAGTCGCCCTGCCTGCAGCGCAGGACCGCCAGCAGATGCAGCGCATCGAAGCTATGCGGATGCGCCTGCAGGATGGCATGGCAAGACTGTTCCGCCTCTGCCAGCCGGTCGGCCGAAAAAAACCCGACGGCAGCAGCCAGCGCCCCGGCAAGGCCGGACGTCGGCGCGACGCCGCTCATTGGCCCACTGCCCTCAGGGCGCGGGCTCCGCATCCAGCCGCACGATCCAGTCTTCCATGCCTGCGCGCGCGGCCGGATAACGTGCCATCACCAGCGGATCGTGCCCGGGAATGATGTGCTGCGGCGACGACGCGAGCCGGCGCAGCGTGTTGAAGCCCTCGAGCATATCGGCAAGATCGTAGAGGATCGGAAATGCGCGGTCCTGCTCCATGTGTGCGTAAAAGTGGCTGGCATCCGACGCCAGCACCACCCAGCCCCTGCGCGTGCGCACGCGCACCGCCTGCATGCCTTTGGTGTGGCCGCCGATGTGGTGCACTTCGACGCCGGGCGCGATCTCGGCCGCGCCGTCATGGAATTGCACGCGTTGGTCGAACACGCAGCGCACCAGGCTGACGACGTCGTCGGCCTCGTAGCCGTGGCGCATGAGACCGTGGCACATGCAGCGTCCGGTGGCAAAATCCATTTCCTTGTCCTGCAGGTGGTAGCGCGCGCCGGCAAACAGCGGAATGTTGCCGGCGTGGTCGTAGTGCATGTGCGTGATGATCACATCTTTGACTTTTTCCGGTTCGATGCCGAGCGCTTTCACGCCTTCCGCGACCGGCCGCATGATCTGGCGGTTGCGCTTTTTCGCCATGGCCTCGCTGAAGCCGGTATCGACGACGATGCTGCGTTGCTGGTTCGAGATGACCCAGACGTAGTAATTCAGTGGCATCTCGGTATCGTGCACGTCGCCGTCGATGAAATTGCCCGGCGACCGGCGCATGACGCTCGCGTACTTGATCGCGTGGATTTCGTAGATTTCTTCTGCCATGGATTCAACCCTTCAGTTCGAAGCTCTCACCGCAGAGGTCGCGGAGGACGCGGAGGAAAAGCAGGATCATCAAGGCTGACAATGTGAACAATTTTCGCCAGTTCTGTCAGCGATCAGTCGCAATGAACCAAAACGAGATACTTTTTTCCGGTGACCTCGCCTTGGGCTTTCCTCTGCGTCCTCCGCGTCCTCTGCGGTGAGAGTTGATTTTTATTTCTTCTCGTTCTTGTCGAATTCGGCAAATGTTTCCTTGGCCACGCGAAATGCGTCGACGCCGGCCGGGATGCCGCAATAGATTGCGACCTGCAGCAGGACTTCGCGGATTTCGGCGCGGGTCACGCCATTGCGCAATGCGCCGCCGATGTGCATCTTGAGTTCGTGCGGCCGGTTCAGCGCGCAAAGCATCGCCAGGTTCAGCATGCTGCGGGTCTTCTTCGGCAATTCCTCCCTGCCCCAGACCGCTCCCCAGCAGTATTCCGTCGTCAGGCGTTGCATCGGCATGTTGAAATCGTCGGCTGCGGCAAGCGATTTTTCCACGAACTCCGCGCCCAGCACGGACTTGCGTATTTTCAATCCCTTTTCGAACAATTCGTCATTCATTTCCTGTCTCCAGATTTAAGATTCATCGCAACCAAGGAAAAACCCTCTGCACCACGCATGCGCAGCAATTATTGCTGCGGCCAGATCGGCGGCGCCAGCGCATCCTTGGCCGGATACACGGTAATCGGCACGCCCTTCTGCCATTGCACGATCAGCAGGCTCGCATCCGCGCGCCGACCGTTCGCCTCGAATTTCAATTTGCCGTTGCCGGGGAAGAAATTCGCCGCGCCGCCGCTTATGTTCATTGTGCGCAAGGCCTGGGCCACCGCTTCGCGGTCGGCCTTGCCCGCGGCTTCGAGCGCCGCCTTGAAGATCAGGATGTCGCCGTAGGTCGTCACGAAATGCTGGGTCGGCCAGGGCTCGCCGGTTTTCTTCTTCACCTCGGCGGCGAAATCCTTTTGCGCGCCGGTGGTCCAGTCGGCAACCACCGCCATCACACCTTCGAGCTGGTCGACATTCATGTTGCTGAGCAGATCCGGATCGAGGATCGCGGCGCCATTCGCGATTGTCGGCAGCTTGCCGTGCCCGAGACCGAACTCATTCATTTTTTCCAGCAGCAGCTTGGCGTCCGAGATGACGGTCGGCAGCAGCAGCAGGATGTCGGGCCGCGCCGAGCGCACCTTCTGGATTAGCGGCGTGGCGTTGGCTAGCGGCGGCGTGAAGGTCTCGTCCACCACCAGTGTCAAACCGAGCTTTGCGAACTGGTGGTCGCGCATAGGCTTGACGAAAGACACCGAAGCGGCGGTGTTGTCCATGACGATGCCGATGGTTTTCGGCCGCTTGCCGGAGGCTTTCTGCGCCATCTCCATCAGCGCGGGCAGCGATCCTTCCGCCTGCTGTACGCCGGTGGCGGAAGTCTGGAACACGTACTTGAAGCCGCGCGATGTGATCAGGTCGGAATAGGAAAAAGTCACGATCGGCAGCTCGGCACGCTCGGTGACTTCGGTGACCGCCAGCGTAAAGGAACTCAGGTACGCGCCGGTGGCCACGACCAGGTTCGGTGCATCGGCCACCATGCGCTGCGCGGCGTTCTTGGCCTTTTCGACGCTGTCGCCGGCGTCGAATACGCTGAGTTTCAGTTTTGCGCCGCCAAGCGACTTGATGCCGCCCTGCCGGTTGACGGTTTCGATCGCCATGTCGGCAGCCATTTTCATGACCTGACCCTGGCGCGCGTAAGGCCCGGACATCGGCGCGATGAGGCCGACCTCGACTTCCTTGGTCTGCGCAGAAACCTGGGCTGTGGCGCCCAGCATCACCGTCGCCAGCAACACGCCGAGTGCCCGCTTTGCCGCCGGGATGATTATGTTTTTCATGGTGCCCTCCTCCGTCCTGGTTGACTGCTACATGCCGAGATACGCCTGGCGTATCCGGTCGTTGCTTTTCAGTTCGTCGTGGCTGCCTTCGAGCACGACGTGTCCGGCCTCGAGCACGTAACCGCGGTCGGCGAAATGCAACGCCTCCGCCACGCGCTGCTCCACCAGCAGCACCGTCAGGCCCGATCCGGAATGGATGGACACGATGCGCTCGAATATTTCGTCAGCGGCCGTGGGTGCCAGCCCCATCGACGGTTCGTCGAGCATCAGCAGTTTCGGCGATGAAGCCAACCCGCGGGCGATCGCCAGCATCTGCTGCTGTCCGCCCGACAACGCGCCGGCCTGCGCCTTCGCGCGCTGTGCCAGCACCGGGAACCAACTGTAGACCTTCTCCAGGTTTTCCTTCCAGGCGCGACGGCCGGCTTCAGTGTAGGCACCCATCTGCAGATTTTCCAGCACCGTGAGCGACGCGAACACCTGGCGGCCTTCCGGAATATGCGCAATGCCCAGGTGCGGCCGCGCCGACGGCGCGACCGCAAGCAAGTCCCTGCCATCGAAGCGGATGCCGCCCGACGTCGGCCGCACGATGCCGGAAATGGTCTTGAACAGGGTCGTCTTGCCGGCGCCGTTGGGACCGACGATGGCCGCGAACTCGCCCGGCTTCACGCGCAGGGTCACTGCGTTCAGCACCGGCACCAGACCGTAGCCGGCGCTCAAAGAATCGATTTCAAGCATTCGCGATCCTCCAGCGCTTGCCGAGATAGGCATCGATGACCGCCGGTTCGCGCGTGATTTCCTCGGGCAGGCCCTCGGCCAGCAGGGCGCCGTCGTCAAGCACGACGAAGCGATCCACCAGGCGCACCATCGCCTGCATGGTGTGCTCGATGATGACGATGGTGATGCCTTGCGCCGCGAGGTTGCGCACCACGGCGATGACCTCCTCGACTTCGCCGGCCCCCAGGCCGGCCAGCGTTTCGTCGAGCAGCAGCAATCTGGGTTTGCCGGCCAGGGCACGCGCGATTTCCAGCAGCCGCAGCTGCTTGTTGGCCAGCGCGCCTGCGAGCTGCCGCGCTTCGTTCTGCAGCCCGACCTGCGCCAGGGCCTCGAGTGCCACCCGTCGCGCCTGCGCATCCGTGGACGCATTGACATAGGCGCCAACAACCACGTTATCCAGCACGCTCAGACGCCGGAATGGTCTGACGACCTGGAAGGTGCGCCCCACGCCGGCTGCGCAGATTTCATAAGGCCGGCGGCCGGCGATGTCCCTGCCTTCCAGCAGGATGCGGCCTGCATCGACACGGATGAAACCGTTGAGCAAATTGAACAGGGTGGTCTTGCCGGCGCCGTTCGGCCCGATGATGCCGAGGATCTCGCCCTGCCTGACCTGCAAGCTGACGTCGCGCACCGCCCTGATGCCGCCGAAGGCCTTCGATGCATTGCGCACTTCGAAGACGATTGCGCCATCCGCATGCCTGCTTCTCGCCGGCAGGGCGGCAACGACGGCGCCGGCACGCGTCCCCGCCGGCGCCTGCGTTGCGCGGCGGCGGGTGATCATGTCCTTGACCTTCCAGAACACGCCCTCCGGTGCCAGCAGGATCACGGCGACGATCGCCACCCCGTAAACCACGCCCTGGATACCCGGAACGATGCTGCCCAACTGCGCATGCAGCACTTCGCTCAACGGCACCAGCACCAGTGCGCCGATGACCGGTCCCCACAGTGTGCCCACGCCCCCGAACATCGCCACGATCAGCGCCTGCGCCGAGACCAGCATGCCGAATACCGCCGGCGGCGTCACCACCAGCAACACGACGGCGTAGAAGCCGCCGGCGGCGCCGGCCAGGGCGCCGCTCAGGGTGATCGCCTTCAACTTCCACGCCAGCGTGCGGATGCCGGCGGCTTCGGCCGCGGCTTCGTCTTCGCGGATGGCCAGCAGGGACATGCCGAAGCGCGAGCGCTCCACCAGGCTGGTCAGCACCATGGCGCCGACCATCAACGCCAGCGCAAGCCAGACGTAGATGCGGTGGTCCTCGAACTGCATGTAGGCAAAGGCATGCTCGCGCTGCATCGGCAGCGCCAGCTCCTGGTAACCGAGCCATTCGAACACGTAGAGCAACGCCAGCGGGTAGGCCAGCATGGCCAGCGCGAAGTAATGGCCACGCAGGCGGAAAGTCGGGATGCCGACCACCAGGCCCGCGACGGCCCCGACCGCCGCGGCGCAGGGAATGCCGAACCACGGCGACAGGCCCCAGTGAATCTGCGCGAGTGCCACGAAATAGGCGCCGAGACCAAAGAATGCCGCATGGCCAAACGAGACAAAACCGCTGTAACCGCTCAGCAGGTTCCAAGCCAGTCCCATCACCGCCCACACCGGCACGACAGCAAGAATCAGCAGGTAGTAGGAATGCTCGACAAAGGTGGCGAGCAGGCCATAGGCGATGGCAAAGGCCGCGATCAGCAAGGCCTGCCGGCGGCGGTTGCTTGCGGGCGAATCGGTGCCGGACATGTCAGGTCCGCCTCAGCGCCGTGCCGAAGAGCCCCTGCGGGCGCAGCAGCACGATGAACAGGAAGACGACGAAGATGGCGGTGTTCTGCAGCTGGTTCGGCAGAAACAGCGTCGACATCTGCTGCACCAGGCCGATCGTCAGGCCGCCGAGAAACGCACCCGATACGCTGCCCAGGCCGCCGAGCACCACGCCCGCGTACATCACGATGACGTATTCGAGTCCGACGTAAGGCTGAAAGGAAATGCCGGATGCGAGCAAACCGCCGCCGATCGCGGTAATGGCCACGCCGAAACCGAAGGCGAGTCGATGCGACCGGGCGACGTCGATGCCCATGTAGGTCGCCGCCTCGGGATTGTCGGCCGCGGCGCGCAAGGCCTTGCCCAGGCGAGAACGGCTCATGATCGCGACGAAGGCCAGCACCACGATCAGCGCGATGACCGCGGCAACTGTCTGCCCCTGGTTGACGAAGATCTCGACGCGGTCGCCGACCAGCGGGCCGATTGTCCAGGCGTTGGAGGCCAGCGGCGTCGCAATGGAAACCGGCGTGGAGCCGAACAGATAGAGTCCGCCATTCTGCATGATCAGCGCCAGGCCGAGCGTGAGGATCAGCTGCGCGTAATGGCCTTCGGCCTGCAGCGCGTTGCCGCGCATGCCGGTGACCCTGCTGATCAGCAGCCGGTGCACCAGTACACCGGCGAGGAAGATCACCGGCCCCGCCAGCAGGGCGGCGACATACGGCCCGACCGTCGCGCCGAACACCGCGTGGATGCCGAGCAATCCGAACGCGTAATAGGCCACGTACATGCCGAGCATCATGAAGTCGCCGTGCGCGAAATTGATCACGCGCATGACGCCGAATATCACGCTCAGGCCGACGCACATCAACCCGTAGATCGACCCGGTGAGCAGCCCCGCGACCAGCGCCTGCAGGAAATTTTCAGTAAATTGCGCCACGTTTTCTAATGGGTTTCTTTATCACTTCAAGCAGAAAAACTTACTTTTCCGTACTGCGCACCACGAAGATCACGAAGAACACGAATACCCTGCGTGCGTAGCACTTCGGAGTACCCTTTTAGGAACAGGAAGAAGGGCAGAGGGGCTACTGTGCCGCGAGCAAATATCGTCACAACTATCCATTGGCAATGATCGCGAGCCTGAGCAGAACACAGCCTTGTTCTTTTTTCTTTTCTTCGTGTCACTAAAAGGGTACTCCACGCTAACGCGAGGGTATTCGTGTTCTTCGTGTCTCAAGGGAACACTTGTGCCGCTCGCGGCGCGTGGTGAGATTTAACCAGCTCGATCGAATAACTTTAGTTAGCCGTCATTTCCAGCATCGCGCCCAGCCGTCCGGCATCGTCGCTGCGCTCCAGCGTTGCGATGCAATCCTCCATTTCCTGGGCGCGGGCTTTGCCCAGCGCCTCTTCGACGGCGGCGCTGAAGCGCTTTTTCACCTCGTCCGGCGCGGCATTGACGACATCCTCCAGGCGCAGGCGCTGCACCGCGCCGGCGCTGTCGCGCACTTCCACCTCACCGCCCTGCTTGCCCGGATAGGCCCGCGTCATCTCGTCATCGACTTCCAGCGTCATCAGGCCGATCAGTTTGTGCAGGCGCGCGTCGTTCAGCAGACTGAAGTTCTTTTCCGACACGCCGCCTTCGATCAGCGCGGCCGCGACGTTGTACTGGATGCTCATCTTGGCCTGCAGGACATGCGCGAACGGCCCGCTGTAATTGCAGCCCGGATACAGCGCGCCGGCGCGCGGCACGCGCACCGTGACGGACGCAATGCGATCGATCGCCGTCTTGCCATCGCGCGCAATGGCGAGTGCCGCCTGGCTGGCGGTCTGGGCGAAATTACAGGCCGGCACCGGCTTGTGATAGACGGACAGGATCTCCGGCACCGACTTGAACAATTCCACTTTCGATGCGGCCGACCGCTTGCGCAATGCGGCGAACAGTCCAGCCTCGCCGTCCAGCGCCGAGGGCGATGCAAATGCGCCGCTTTGCGCAAGACGGGCCGCGGCCAGCGCATTGCGCGCGGCGAACCCGGCGTGGAAAAACATTTCGCTGCCGCCGGTGTGCGCCCATTGATTGAATCCGGCGGCGACATTGGCGGCGAGCGCGATGGCGCTGGTGGTCTGTTCGACATCCAGCCCCAGCAGGCGCGACGCGGCCGCGGCAGCCGCAACCGGACCGGTGATGCCGGTCGGCCGGTGGATCTTCGCCACCTCCGCATCCATCACCGCGCGCCCGATCTGTGCGCCGACCTCGTAGCCGGCAACAACCGCGGCAATGAAATCGCGTCCGCTGACTCGCCGATGCTGCGCAAGGGCCAGCACGGTCGGCAACACCACGATGCCCAGATGGCTGATGCTGCCCGAATGCATGTCTTCGCGCACCAGGCCGTGCCCCATGACCGCATTGGCGAAGGCCGCGTCGCCAAAGGCAAATGCGCCGTGGCTGCCGATGATCGAAGCGCCGCCGCCCGCGGCGTCGGCGCGAGTCGCGATCTGCACCGCCTGCCGGCTCCAGGCCAGTTCGCGCGATTCAAAAGCGCAGCCGATGAGATCGCGCAGGCATAATTTCACCTTGTCCGTCACCTGCGCCGGCAGATCTTCGGCGGTCGTGGCGATCACGGCGCGCGCCATGCGCACGGCTAGCGGCTCGTGTGCCTCGAGAATGACAGGGTTGTTCATCGAACGGGTGGCAATCGGCATGGCAGTCTCCCGCGCAAAATTGACCAGTGTTTGGAATTCGGGCGACTGGCGTCCTAACCGCGCACTTCCACGCCCGCCCAGGACTCGACGACCTTGCACATCGACGTGAAGTCCGAATCGGCGCCATACATCGCATTGGTAACCGCGAGCATCTGGCGCACCGCGGCGCCGCAAACCATCGGCACACCGAGGTTCTCTGCTTCGTCTATGCACAGGCGCACGTCCTTGTACGACAGCCCGGTGGCAAAACCGAAATCGAAAGTTCCCGGCAGCACCGCCTTGGGAAATTTGTCCTGGGAAGCGCTGTTGCGCCCCGATCCGGCATTGATCACGTCGAGCATCACCCGCGGATCGAGTCCCGCCTTGACGCCCATCACCATGGCTTCCGACGTCAGTGCGACGGCGGCGGCGGCAAGCAGGTTGTTGGCGAGCTTCATGGTCTGTGCCTGGCCGGCGTTTTCCCCCAGGTGGAAGGGTTTGCCGAATGTTCGCAGGATGGCTTCCAGTTCCGTGTAGACATTTTTCGGGCAGGACACCATGACTGCCAGCGTGCCTTCGCGCGCGCCCTTGAGTCCACCGCTGACCGGGGCATCGACGTAGACGATGTTGCGTTCCGCCAGTCCCCTGGCGACCAGGCCCGCGGTACGCGGCCCGATGGTCGAGAAATCCACCACGCGCCTGACCATCGTGCCTTCGATCACACCACCGGCCTGCAGGGCCGCGCGCTGCACGATCTCCGGATTGGGCAGGCTCAGAAATACCGTCACCGCCTTGTCGGCGACTTCGGCCGCGGAGCGCGCGCGCTTTGCGCCCTGCTTTTGCAATGCCGCCACCGCTTCTTCGGCGACATCGAAGACGATGACCTCATGACCGGCGGCGAGCAGCCGTGCGGACATCAATCCGCCCATGCGGCCGATGCCGATGAATCCGAAGCTCTGTTGGTGCATGGCGCTTCCCCTCCCGCTTGGTTTTATGCGCGCCATGGTAGCGGGATGCGCCCGGTTCAGCATCCACGCCGCGGACATAGCAGAGTGATCAATCCACGCATAGCACGACGCTGCATCGCACCATCCCTTTATCGCGCGAACTGCGTGTCATGCGCCGTCGTGATTCCGCGGGATGTCCTTGCCGGCATGGTGCCTGAACATGGCCGTAGCGCTCGCGCGCACCGGAATAAACGCTGCGATGGCAGCGCTTTGCAGCAGGCGCATGGCCGCCGCAAGTCAGCGGCGCAGGCTACCTTCTCTCGCCTTGCAAGGCGATCACTGCGGCGCGGATCGTGTCGGGTGTGGCTGAAGCCGGGGGCACCGCATGGCCCACGTTCAGGCGCACCGTCGGGAACAGCCGCGCGAAAGGAATGGAAACCTGCTCGTTGCGCGCAAAAATGCTCTTCCACAGGCCCGACAGCGAAAGCGGGATCACCGGCACCAGTGTGCGCTCGAGGATTTTGGACATGCCAGGTCGGAATGGTCCGATTTCCCCGTCGCGGGTGAGACCGCCCTCGGGAAAAATGCACACGAGCTCACCATCGGCCAGCGCCGCGGCAATGTCGTCGTAGGCCTGCTCCAGCACCTGCGGCGCCTCTTTTGCGCCTGCGATGGGAATGGCTTTCATCGAGCGGAAAATAAAGCGCAACAGCGGCACATTGAAAATGGCGTAATACATGACGAAGCGGATCGGCCGGCGGCAGGCCGCGGTGATCACCAGCGCGTCGGCAAGACTCTGGTGGTTGCATACCAGCAGTGCCGGCCCTTCCTCGGGAATGTTCGCGGCGCCGGTTACCCGCAAGCGGTAGATCGAATGCACCAGCATCCAGTCGATGAAACGCAACAGGAACTCCGGCACCAGCGCGTAGATGTAGATGGCCACAACCGCATTCAGCAGCCCGGTGAGCAACAGCAGTTGCGGGATCGACATGCCGGCCTTGAGTGCGGTCACGGCGATGCCGGCCGCGACCACCATGAACAACGCGTTCAGGATGTTGTTCGCGGCAATGACGCGCGCGCGGTGGCCGGGTTCGCAACGCGTCTGGATCAGCGCATACAGCGGCACGATATAGAACCCGCCGAACACGCCGATCAGCAACAAGTCGGCAGCAATGCGCCAGGATCCCGGCTGGGTCATGAACTGCCAGGCACCCAGGCCCGCCGACGCGGCGCCGGCCGGCGTCGCGAAGTACAGATCCACCGCGAACAGGCTCAGACCGATGGAGCCGAACGGCACCAGCCCGATCTCGACCTTGTGGCCGGATAGGCGTTCACACAGCAGCGAACCCGTCGCCACGCCGACCGAGAACAACGCCAGCAGCAGCGTGACCACGTGCTCGCTGCCGCCGAGTACGACCTTGCTGTAGTTCGGAAACTGCGACAGGAACATCGCGCCGTAGAACCAGAACCATGAGATGCCCAGCACCGACAGGAAGACCGAGCGGTTCTGTCTGGCGAATTTCAGATTCGACCAGGTCTCGCGCAACGGATTCCACTCGAAGGCGAGCGACGCGACCTCTGGCGGCGCCTTCGGTATCGCCAGGCTGGCAAGAAAACCCGCCATGCTGATCAGCAGGATCAACGCGCAAATCCAGGCGATGCCACCATCGAGTGCCACAAGTACGCCAGCGACCAGCGTGCCGGCGAGGATGGCGACGAAGGTGCCCATTTCCACCATGCCGTTGCCGCCGATCAGCTCGGCGGGTGTCAGCGCCTGCGGCAGGATGGCGTACTTCACCGGGCCGAAAAAGGTGGAATGCAGGCCGAGCAGGAACAACGCGGCGAACAACAGCGCCAGGTTTTGCATCAGCAAGCCCGCCGCGGCGACCATCATGATTACGATTTCGATGGCCTTGATGACGCGAATGACGGCGGACTTGTCGAACTTGTCGGCGATCTGGCCCGCGCTTGCCGAGAACAGCACGAAAGGCAGGATGAATACGCCGGCCGCGAGATTGGTCAGAAGGTTCGGATCGAGACTGGAATACGCTGCGGCGTGATAGGCCACCAGGATGACCAGCGCATTCTTGTAGACATTGTCGTTGAACGCGCCGAGCAGTTGCGTCAGGAAAAGGGGGCCGAAGCGGCGCTCGCGCAAAAGGCGGAACTGGCTGCTGCCTGCCATGCCGGGCACCCCGATATTCGACACGAATCAGCATAGCGCATGCAAACCGCAATTGCGCGCCCGTTACGCCCTCTGGCCGCTTGCGTCAGAACCGACGAAAGAAGTTGCGCGGCAGGTTCCAGCTTTTCGGATACTTGATCGCGATCCACAGGCGCAGCAAAAACAGGATCGCGTTGTTCAGCGCGGTCAGCAGCCATGGCATGTCCGGACGCACTATATCGACCAGCAGCACCGCCCTGACGGATTCACTGTCGTTCCACGCCTCGTGAAGGTAGGTGTCGTCCCACAGCAGGCCCTTGCCTTCGCAAAGATCATGCGGTACGCCGTCTATGCTCAGGCGGTTGGTCGAGCTGCCGTCGGCATTGCGCGGGATGACCAGGCCCAGGTGATAACGCAACACGCCGCGGAACGGCCCGCGATGCATCGGTATGTGTTTTTTTCCTTCGAGAAAGGAAATGGCCACGGAGCGGATGGCCTTGTTGTCCCGGAACAGCGCGGCCGTAAACGGACACTTCGCCTGGTTGCCCGGGTGATCGACGCCGTAAGCCCGCAACACGAGCAGGCGCCAGTACTTCGAGCCATGCTCCGACAGCGGCTTCTGCTCCGGCATCACCTCATGGAAGTGCGGCACGAGCGCCATGTCGCGCATCAACTGCAGGCACTCGTCGCGGATCCCGCGCCAGTTTTTCGAGAACACGACATGGTCCGGAAAATAGCGATCACAATCCAGGATCGGCGGCGTGACGATGCGCCGGTCGTAAAACGACCGCAAGGTCGTGGAAACGGCGTCGTAAAAAGTCGTTACCGCCATATCGCTTCTTCTTGTTGGGCGCTCATGTTTAGCAATGATAGTCGAATCCGGACCCGGAACATGCCAATATAGGCGCGCCGGACCGGACAAAACCTTTACGCGACCTTGTTCTCTCTCGACTCGCTGCTGCTATTGTTCTCGACCCATGGATACTGGGTCGTGGCATTGATCGTCACCCTCGAGAGCATGGGGGTTCCGTTGCCCGGCGAAACCATGCTGGTCGCCGTCGCGATGTATGTGGCGCAGTCGGGGCAAATGCACATCGTCACGCTGATCGGCGCGGCGGCCGCCGGCGCGATACTGGGCGATAACATCGGTTACCTGATCGGCAGGGAATTCGGCTATCCGCTGCTAGTCCGCTACGGCCGCTACATCCGTCTCGGCGAAGCCAGAATCAAGCTCGGCCAATACCTGTTCCTGCGCTACGGCGGAAGGATCGTGTTCCTCGGACGCTTCGTTGCGGCAATACGCACCTTCGGCGCCCTGCTCGCCGGCGTCAACTGCATGGACTGGCGGCGATTCCTGCTGGCCAATGCGGCGGGCGGCATCGTCTGGGCGACGCTGTATGGCCTCGGCGGTTACCTGGTCGGCACACGGATTCCCGACCTGCTCGGCCCAATGGGTTTCGGCTTGTTCGCCGCCGCCATCGTCGCGCTGGTCAGCTTCTCGATGTTCGTCGGGCGCCACGAAAAACGACTGCAAGCGCTGGCGGAAGCCGCCTTGCCCGGACCGCTCAGGCAGTCGCATCACGCTGCGCGCAGCCAGCATTAGCGCCTGGGTGCCTTTCGGCTTGCGCCGCGCAATGCCTTCGCGCAAAATGCCGCCGTTTGTGATTTCTTGAATTGGCAGGGCAACGAGCGGCTTTCAGCTTGGACCCTGCTGTAAATATGCGCTAGCGCTGCCGCATCCGCCCCGGACGGGAAGCATTACGACCCATCCAGCGTCCGGGCATCTGCCTGCAACGTTTACCAGCCCCTTTATTTTTTTCGAACAACCTGTACTCGCAATGGCCCGTAAAAAAACCGATCCCCTCATTGTCATTCGCTCGTCAAGCACGCACGGCCGCGGCGCATTCGCCGCCCGCCAGATCCGCAAGGGCACATGCATCATAGAATACCTTGGCACCCGGACCAGCTGGGATGAGGCATCCGAACGCGCCGGCGACGACGCGGGCGATCCCAACCACACGCTCATATTCGGCCTGAGCGACGGCTCCGTCATCGACGCCAGCGTGGGCGGCAATGACGCGCGCTGGATCAACCACAGCTGTCTACCGAACTGCGAAGCGATCGAGTATGACGATCTGAGCGTATTCATCCACGCGACCCGGACCATCCGGGTAGGCGAGGAACTGACTTACGACTACCACCTGACCCTGGACGAGGAGATCACCCCGCGCAAGCGCAAAGGCTTCGGTTGCTTCTGCGGCACGCGCGATTGCCGCGGCACCATGTTGCTGCAAAGCTCCAAAAAAGGAGCCTGACCCGGGCCGGCCGGTTCACGGCTCATCGCTGCGAGGCGGCGGACAGGAACAGAACAGGTTGCGATCGCCCCAGGCGTTATCCACCCGTCCCACGGGAGACCAGTATTTGGATTGGCGCAGGCTCGCCAGCGGATAGGCGGCTTGCTCGCGCGAGTACGCATGCGTCCACTCGCGCTCGAGCAGGGCTGCAGCGGTATGCGGTGCGTTCTTGAGCGGGTTGTCGGCCTGCGGCCATTCGCCGGCCTCGACCTTTGCAATTTCGCCGCGAATGGCAATCATTGCATCGCAAAAGCGATCCAGCTCGCGCAGCGATTCGCTCTCGGTCGGCTCGACCATCAGTGTGCCGGCCACCGGGAAGCTCAGTGTCGGCGCATGAAAGCCATAGTCGATCAGGCGCTTCGCCACGTCTTCGGCACCGATGCCGTCCGCACCGCCGCTGCTGTCCTTCAAGGGCCGCAAATCGAGAACGCATTCATGCGCGACGCCGCCGCCCTTGATGCCGGCGATGTTGCCGCTGAAGTGCACCTCGTAGTGGTCGGCTAGGCGCGCGGCAATGTAGTTGGCCGACAGGATCGCGATCTCGGTCGCCGCCTGCAATCCCTGCGCACCCATCATGCGCATGTACATCCAGCTGATAGGCAGCACCGCGGCATTGCCCAGTGGCGCGGCCGAGATTGCGCCAACCGCGCATGCCTGCCCGTCCGCGCGCGGCATTGCCGTGCGATGCGCGGGCAGGAAGGGCACCAGATCTTCCACCACGCAAACCGGACCGACGCCGGGACCACCACCGCCATGCGGAATGCAGAAGGTTTTGTGCAGGTTGAGGTGGCTCACGTCGCCGCCGAACTCGCCGGGTGACGCCAGGCCCACCAGCGCGTTCAGGTTGGCGCCGTCGATATAGACGCGCGCGCCGTGGCTGTGGACCAGCGCGCACATTTCCCTGATTTGCGTGTCGAAGACGCCGTAAGTGGATGGGTAGGTGATCATCACCGCGCCAAGCCGAGCGCTGTGCTGTTCGCATTTCGCCTTCAGGTCCTGCAGGTCGACGTTGCCGCGCGCATCGCACTTGACCACTGCCACCTGCATGCCCGCCATGTGCGCACTGGCCGGGTTGGTGCCGTGCGCCGACTCGGGAATCAGGCAGATGTCGCGCTGCCGCTCGCCGTTTGCCTCGTGCCAGGCCTTGATGATCAGCAGTCCCGCGTATTCACCCTGCGATCCGGCATTGGGCTGCAGGCTGACGCCGCGGTAGCCGGTGGCTTCGCATAACCAGGCTTCGAGCTGCCGGCGCAGCACCTCGTAGCCGGCCAGCTGGTCGCGCGGCGCATAGGGATGCACGTTGGCGAATTCCGGCCACGTTACCGGAATCATCTCGCTGCTGGCATTGAGCTTCATGGTGCACGAGCCCAGCGGAATCATGGTCCGGTCCAGCGCCAGATCCTTGTCGGCCAGGCTGCGGATGTAGCGCAGCATCTCGGTCTCGCTGTGGTGGCGGTTGAAAACCGGATGCGTGAGGAAGGCACTGGATCGCGCCAGCGACGCCGGAATCGGCAATGCAATGCCTTGCTCGAACTGTCCGAATCCGGGCAGTTCGCGCTGACCGGCGAACACCCCCCACAATGCCGTGATGTCCTCGCGAGTCGTCGTCTCATCGAGCGTAATGCCGATGCTGGTCGCTGAAGCCCGGCGCAGGTTGTAGCCCGACTTGCGCGCGGCCGCCATCAAAGCGTCGCTGCCGGCGCCGGCCTCGACCTGCAATGTGTCGAACGCATCCGCATTCAGCAGCGTGCAATCGAGTTGCTGCAGGCCGGCCGCCAGGATTGCCGTGTAGCTGGCCACGCGGCGCGCGATGCGCTCGAGGCCCCGCGGGCCGTGATACACCGCGTACATGCTCGCCACCACGGCGGGCAGTACTTGTGCCGTGCAGATGTTGCTGGTGGCTTTCTCGCGGCGGATGTGCTGCTCCCGGGTCTGCAGCGCCAGGCGATAGGCCGGCGCGCCATGCGCGTCGACGCTCACGCCGACGAGACGACCCGGCAACGAGCGTTTGTACTCGTCCCGGGTGGCAAGATAGGCTGCGTGCGGCCCGCCGTTGCCCATGGGCATGCCGAAGCGCTGCGTGTTGCCCACGGCGATGTCGGCACCGATTTCGCCGGGCGGCGTGATCAGCGTCAGCGCCAGCAGATCGGCGGCCACGATGACCATGCCGCCGCGCGCGTGCACCGCCTCGACGATTGGCTTCAGGTCGCGCAGCACGCCGGTGACACCGGGGTATTGCAGCAATGCCGCGAACGCATCGGCCTGCCCGGCGCCCTGCGCCGCACCGGTGACGACCGTAATACCAAGCGGACGCGCGCGCGTCTGCACTACTTCCAGCGTTTGCGGCAGCACATCGTCGGCAACAAAGAAAGTCGTCGACTTGCTTTGGCCTACCCGCAAGGCGAGCGTCATGGCCTCGGCGGCAGCGGTCGCCTCGTCGAGCATCGACGCGCCGGCGATGGCCATGCCGGTCAGGTCGCATACCATGGTCTGGAAGTTGACCAATGCCTCCAGCCGGCCCTGCGAGATTTCCGCCTGGTAAGGCGTGTAGGCGGTATACCAAGCCGGGCTTTCGATGACATTGCGCAAAATGACCGCGGGCGTGTGGGTGCCGTGATAGCCCTGACCGATACAGCTTTTGAGCACCGTGTTCTGCGCGGCAATGCATTTGAGTTCGGCCAGCGCCTGCGCTTCGGTCGCCATCGCCGGCAAATTCATGGGTCGACTGCGTGCAATGCCGCCGGGAACGACAGCCTCGATCAGCGCGCGCCTCGATGCGGCGCCGATGACCGAGAGCATCGTGCCTTCGTCTCGCGCCCGCGGGCCGATGTGACGGCCGACGAATTCGGCGGCGTTTTCCAGTTCCCGCAACGGCTTCCGGTCGGTCATGGTCACATCCTGCGGCAATTTGCCAATGCCGCCCGGTCAGGCGTTCTTCACGAGTGTCTCGTAGGACGCGGCATCCATGAGCTTTTCGAACTCGGCCATGTCGCTCGCGCGCAGTTTGAAGAACCAGCCCTGACCCATCGGATCGGAATTGGCCAGCGACGGATCGTCGCGCAAGGCCTCGTTCACCTCGACGACTTCACCGCTTACCGGCATTAAGAGGTCCGCCGCGGCCTTCACCGACTCGATCACGCCGGCAACGTCGCCTTTTTTCAGACTGCTGCCGACCTTCGGCAGATCGACGAACACCACATCACCCAGCTCGTCCTGTGCGTGGTCGGTGATACCGACGGTGGCGGTTTTTGCATCCGTGATGTTGATCCATTCGTGATCCGGGGTGTATCGGTTTGTCATGGTCTCTCCTGGTTTGATCGGGGAATCTTCAGGTATGTGCCGGCTTCGTCAGCCGTGAAAATAACGGTGTGGCGAAAAAGGCATGGCACTGACGCGCATGGGCAAGGGCTTGCCGCGCACCAGCGCATAAACTTCGTGATCGGGCACGGCGTGCCGGGCGGCAAGGTAGGCCATCGCGATCGGGCGATCGAGCGAGGGCGCCAGCGTGCCGCTGGTCACCTGGCCGAGACTGTTGCCCTGGGCGTCGGCGATCACCGCACCCTCGCGCACCGGCACGCGCTCCAGCCCGACCAGCCCTACGCGCCTGGTGCTCACGCCGTCTGCCAACTGCGCATCTATCACGTTCGCGCCCGGGTAGCCGCCGGCGCGAACACCGCCCGCACGGCGCACTTTCGAGATGGCCCACGCAAGGCCTGCTTCCACCGGCGTCGTGACGTCATTGATGTCGTGCCCGTACAGGCACAGCCCGGCTTCGAGGCGCAGCGTGTCGCGCGCACCCAGCCCGGCCGGCATGACCCCGGGGCACGCGAGCAGCGCGCGCGCCAGCGCCTCGGCCGCCGCCGCCGGCACGGAAATCTCGAAACCATCTTCGCCGGTGTAGCCGGAGCGGGTCACATGGCATGCCGCGCCCGCCAAGGTGGCGTGCATGCCGGTCATGAAGGCGAGTCGCGCCGGCGCCGGATTGAGCCGCGACAGCGTTTCGGCCGCCCGCGGGCCTTGCAACGCCAGCAACGCCTGCCCGGGCATCGTCTGCAGCGTGACGCGCCGATCGAGGTGTGCCACCAGATGGCTGATGTCGGCGTCCTTGCAGGCGGCGTTGACGACGACGAGCAGGTCATGCTCGCGCCGCGTGATCATCAGGTCGTCGAGGATGCCGCCGCGGTCGTTGGTGAAAAAACCATAGCGCTGCCGGCCCGCTGCCAGACCGACCACATCCACCGGAAGCAGCGACTCCAGGGCCGCGGCGGCGTTGTCCCCGGCAAGGCACAACTGACCCATGTGCGAGACATCAAACAGCGCAGCCGAATCGCGGCAATGCCGGTGTTCGGCGAGGATGCCGGCAGGGTAGCTCACCGGCATGTCGTAACCGGCGAACGCCACCATCTTCGCACCCAGTTCAAGGTGCAAGGCGTGCAACGGGGTTTTCTGCAATACGGTGGCGGACATGGCTCCAGTACATGCCGAGGGCAGTCGTCAAACCGGTACGGCCCATCCGCACCGGGAATGCCCTGCGCTGTCCGCTCTACCTGAGAGATTGGCGGCGCCACTCGTGGCGGCGTGCCGCTTGCCCCTTCGGTGGGCCCGAACCAAGCGGGCCACTCTCCAGCGAGGAACGCTTCAAAGGAAGCGCTTGTCAGTCCTTCTGCCTGAGCGTTCCTGACCCCGATACCGCGGGCGCTGCGCCTTCGGCGGCTTCACATCGAAGCGCTCTCCTGACATTGGTCAGTGTAACAGCGCCCGCCGAATTGCGTCGAGACCGCCGCTGGCGGAAAAGCCGCCCCGAAGCGCCGGACCGCGGCCGCAATGGCGCCTGCGGCGGGCGTGCCAGCTGCTTTCACGCCACTCAACTCTTTTTGCGGAAGATGCGGTCGAGGTGCTCCATGTCGTTGACCACTCTCCAGTCGGACGCGCCGGCGCCACGGGCGCGCTTCTCCCACCACTCCAGGCGATCGACGTAGCGACGCGGATCGATGTTGTCGGTGCCGAGCTTGGTGACGTTCAATGCCACGACACGGATGCCGTCGAGCTTGATCGGCATGTCGCGCACCGTCTTGTAATCGAGCTCTTCCTGCATGTCGGAGAAAATGATGATGGTCTTGTGCCCGGCCTGGGTCTCGTTCAGATACTCCGCCGCCTGGATAATACCGCCGGTGATGTCGGTGTAGCGGCTGCCTTTTTCCTGCCGCTCCGCCTTGGCGAATGCGGCGAACTGCTCGCCGAATGCGCGCTTCTGCGCATTGGCGGCAAGCGGATCCTTGCCCAGCGTGACCCTGGCGACGATGTCCTTCTCGCTGAAGCTGCGGCTCTTGACGCGACCGACCGCCAGCGCATCGCCGGGATTGATCGTGCCCAGCAGGTAGTTCACCACCGCCTGCGCCTTGTTCATCTCCCTGACGTAGGTGCCGGAAGTATCGATCAGGACATACACCGCTTGATTGTGGTTGGCCTGTGGCCCGCAGGCAACGACGAGCAGAAAGGCACCGAGTACGGCGAGCGAGGATGCGGCTTTCATATTGCCTCCTCCGATCCGGCCGCGCGCTTGAGCGCCGGCACCGCGCGCAGCTTGTTGCGGCGCGCCGCCCCATCGCGCCAGGTCGCCACCCAACGCTCGAGCGCCAGCGGCGCGAAGATCAGCACGTCGTAGAGCATGACCGCCAGCCGCCCCGCCTCTCGCGCGATCTGGGCAGTGAAGCGCAGCGCGAAAGCCAGCGCCTGCAGCGCCAGCTCAAGTCCGGCGCCGAGCACTGTGCGACCGGCATTGATGAAGGACTCCAGCGGAATCGCCACGAAGGCGAGCGCGAACGGCAGCGTGAAGCCGAGGATCATCTGGCCGAAAGTCGGGATGCGGGTGACCCAGCCGGCCTCGGCGTGGAGCGCGCCGGCGGATGCGCCGAGCTGCTGCTTGAGCGCCACGTCAGCGGAAATGATGGTGTCGCGCATCACCGCGAGCGCGACTTCGACGCCCGCCAGCACCAGCAGGATGACCAGCGAGGCCCACATCAGCCGGCTGCGCATTTTTTCCGTGATGCCGCCGAACGCGAACAAATTGGTGAAACGCAGCGTCTCCATCAGGAACAGTCCCATCAGCGTTTCGAACAGGATGATGACCAGGGCGGCCACCTCGGAGGCCTGCAGCGTGTCGGTGATGTAATCGCCGCCGCCGACCATGGCCGACATGGGCAGCGAAATCAGTTTGAAGTTGACGTACGCGCCACCAAAGGCGATCAGCATGACCATGCCGGCGACAAAGAACTGCGTGGACGCCGAAACAGCGAGCGCGTGCGCGGCATCGTTGCCGCGGGCGGCAATATTTTCCAGCTTCAGCACGTTGGCGTCGATTTTCGCCGCGCTGACTTGCAGGCTCGTGATGTTGCGATCCACCTGCGTGAGCGTCTGGCTCACGGAACGCCAGAACGGCAGGAAACCTTTCAGTATCTTGTGCCGCTCCTGATAGGCACCGCGGTACTCTGAGACGACCTTGCCATAGATGTCGCCGAGCGCGTCGCGTATCTCCGCCAGAATGCGCTCGACCACGCCGTCGCCGGACGCCTTGATTTTGGCGAGCGATTCGATTGCCTTCACCCACTCCGGCGGCGGTAGCGGCACTTCGCCGGTCTTCTTGTAGTCTTCCTCGATGCGCGTAATTTCGTCCATGAGCTTGCGCTGCAGGACCGGATAGCCCTCGAGATCTCGCTGCACAAGCGTGGTGACGCGCTCGAATTCGCGCTCGATCGTCTGCCTGACTTCTTGGCCGCCGTGCGCGAACAACACCTGGCGGTTGCGGTTGCGCAGCCGCACGGCGGTGTCGGCGAGCCAGCGCGCGCCCAGACGCAGCGGATTCGACAGCAGCCGCGACACACCGGCAATCAGTGCGTGCATCGGCCCGCGCGCCGCGTACAGAAACGGCATGGCGATCAGAAGCAGGATCAGCAGTGACGGTAACACCCGCTCCGGCCAGATCAACAAAGATTGTAGGAGTGACATGACTTCCCCTTTATTAAATTGCTGGTTGGTGCGTACATGACAGGAAAATGCTTACGCCTGACTGTTATCAGCAACCGATGGGCCAGCTTTCCGCGCCACGCACCATCCCTGTGCAAAAGCGCATCGGCCTGTATACATCGCTGTTCTTGCATGGGTAAATTACACGACCCAGCGAGGGGTGAAGTAAGCCGTGGAAACGAACTGTCTCCATGCAGCGACTTGCGGTGACGCAAATGCGTAGGCGGCCGGCCGGCAACGACGGCTGCATCGCCATTGTCGATCCGCGTCCTGGTGGCCGCGCCACACTTGCGCGCAATCGCAGCAGGCGTGCACGGCAAACCGGCGTATGGCGCGCGCACAAAAACAAAAAGGCGGCCGGGTGGCCGCCTTTGGCTCGCGATGAAGCGCCGGATCAGGCGATGCTGACCTGCCGCGACAGATACACGTCCTGGATGGCGTTGAGGATGGCCACGCCTTCCTTCATCGGTCGCTGGAAGGCCTTGCGACCGGAGATCAGCCCCATGCCGCCGGCGCGTTTGTTGATGACCGCGGTGCGCACGGCATCGGCCATGTCGTTTTCACCCGAGGCGCCGCCGGAGTTGATCAACCCGGCGCGGCCCATGTAGCAATTGGCGACCTGGTAGCGCGTGAGATCGATCGGATGGTCGCTGGACAGTTCGCTGTACATGCGCTTGTCGACCTTGCCGTAGGGATTGTCCTTGCTGCTGATGGCATTGTAGCCGCCGTTATTTTCCGGCAACTTCTGCTTGATGATGTCCGCCTGGATGGTGACGCCCAGGTGATTGGCCTGGCCGGTCAGGTCGGCCGAGACGTGGTAGTCCTTGTCGGCTTTGAACGCGGGGTTGCGCAGGTAACACCAGAGCACGGTGGCCAGCCCGGCGTCATGCGCCATCTCGAACATTTTCGCGACTTCGACGATCTGCCGGGCGGACTCCGGCGAGCCGAAATAAATAGTCGCGCCAACCGACACGGCGCCCATGTCGCGCGCCTGCTTGATGCTGCCGAACAGGATCTGGTCAAATTTGTTGGGATAAGTCAGGAATTCGTTGTGATTGATCTTGAGCAGGAAGGGGATGCGGTGCGCATATTTTCGCGCGCAGCTTCCCAGCACCCCCAGCGTCGAGGCCACAGCATTGCAACCGCCCTCGATGGCCAGCTTGACGATGTTCTCGGGGTCGAAATAGGCCGGGTTCTTGGCGAACGATGCACCGGCAGAGTGCTCGATGCCCTGGTCTACGGGCAGGATGGACAGGTAGCCGGTGCCGCCGAGGCGGCCATGGTCGAACATCTGCTGCAGGCTGCGGATGACCGGCGGGGTACGGTCCGACGGCGTAAACACGCGCTCGACGAAATCCGGCCCCGGCAGGTGGATCGTGTCCTTCGGAATGCCTTTACAGACATGGCCCAGCAGCTTGTCGGCATCGGCGCCAAGTAGTTTGACGATATCGGTTTCGCCTGCGGTTTTGACGGCGGTAACGGCTGACATGGCTTGGCTCTCCTGGTCACGAATGGCGATATTATCTCCCGGCGCGGGTGCGGGCGTTAAGCCTCCCTTATAATGACCCCACCGGCCAGACTAACAGACAAAGCATGATCCACTCCCTAGGCGACAGAAAAGTCATCACCCGCGGCGACTACTGGGTGGCGGACAACGCGACGGTCATCGGTTCCGTAGTGTTGGAACACAACGCCAGCATCTGGTTCAACACCGTGGTGCGCGGGGACAACGACCTCATCACCATCGGCGACGGATCCAACGTGCAGGACGCCAGCGTGCTGCATACCGATGCGGGCGTGCGCCTGACCATCGGCAGTAACGTGAGCGTCGGCCATCAGGTCACGCTCCATGGTTGCACTGTCGGCGATGGCAGCCTGATCGGCATCAAGTCCACCATCCTGAACAATGCCAGGATCGGCAAGCACTGCCTGATCGGCGCGCATGCGCTGATCACCGAAGGCAAGGAAATTCCCGATCGTTCGCTGGTGGTGGGTTCGCCGGGCAAAGTAGTGCGTCAGCTGACCGACGAGGAAGTACAACGTCTGCTGGAGAACGCCCTGCACTACGTGACGAACTTCCAGCGCTACCGGCTGGACTTGAAGATTCAACCGGGCTGAGACATGCCCGTGCCCGCATCAGGTCCGACGCAGCATCTGACCAAATTCGGATTCAAGATCCGTACGCGCAGTGGCCTGCCGGTGGACAACCTGGTGGTGCACGCCCGCGATCAGGCTGAAGCCGAGCGCAAGATCACACAGATGTACCTGCACTGCGAAATCATCGAATGCAGGCAAATCGCATTGCCGGTCCGCGACGAAGGCATCGATCTCGAAGGCATTATTTCGCTGATATCGCGCCAGACTGATGAAGAAATGCCGTAACCGGGGATGGTGTTTCTGGCGCGAGTTCGCGCCGTTCGATGAAGCCGACGTTCACCAGTTCCTCAAGCAAGGCCTCGTAGTCCTTCGCACCGCGGCTGTCGGGGGAATGCGCGAATACGTCTTTCTTTGACGCCGGGCTTTCTGCGACGCTGACGTTTTCCGTGATCCTGGTGTCGCAGACTTCGTCGCCCAGCCGCGCCTTGAGTTCATCGTAGATCTGGTGCGACATTTTGCGCCTGCCGTCGAAGCGCGTCATCACGTAGCGCCGCGGCAGGCGCTTCCTGAGCACATGCTCCAGTGCCTTCAGCGTCTTCTCGACCTGATGCACGCTCTGCACGGCGAGGTAGTCGGCGGAGACCGGAATCAGCACGCGATCGGACGCGAAAATCGCGCTCAAGCTGAGCACACCCAGCACCGGACAGCAGTCCAGCACGATCGGCCGGCCAGTGTTGAGGTTTTCCTTGACGATGCCGACGTTGAGCCGGTTGAGGATATTCGGGCCTTTGCCGAATTGCGTATCGACTTTGGACAATTCGACATGCGCGGGAATCACCAGCCAGCCGCCGACGGCGGGTCGGATCAGTTGCGCAAGCGGCCTGGTGCTTTGGTAAAAGCCGAACATCGAGTCGTCGGCATTGCCCACCGTGCTGCCACAGATATAGGAGAGATGGGCCTGCGGATCAAGGTCGATCGACAACGGGTTGTAACCGCGGCGGGCGAGCGCCGCAGTGAGATTGAGCGAAGTCGTGGTCTTGCCGACTCCGCCCTTCTGGTTGAAAACCGCGATCTTGGCCATGACCTGCGCGCTGCCGACGTCACCGGGCCGTTCCGGAAAGATGATCACAATACTTATTGAATCAGCCGCTTGTCAATCTGATTTGAGATTGCTTCGACATCACGGAAGCGACAGCATTGAGCGCGACAGGAAGTCCGCTCGCGCACGACTTTCGCGGCGAGCGCCGTGTGCCGCTGCGGCACAGGATTTCGGCAAGCGGCCCGGGCAGCTGTGATAGAGTTCTGGCCTCGTTTTGTGCACCCGACGATGTACCCGAAGCAGCGCGGCACCCGTCTGGCGTGCGGCGCATCTCAACATAACAATGAGCAACGATTCCTTCCTCACCGCGCTCGGGCGCATGGGGTTGCTTCAACCCGGAGAATCTCCCGCCATCGCACCGCTTGCCGGCGGCGTGTCCTCCGACATCATGCGCGTGGACCTCGCGAGCGGGCCGATCTGCGTCAAACGCGCATTGCCCAAGCTCAAAGTCCTGGCGGACTGGCTCGCGCCGATCGAACGCAACCAGTACGAGATCGAATGGATGCGGGTGGCGGCGGCGGTCGAGCCGCGCGCCGTGCCGAAGATACTTGGCGAGGATCGCGAAACCGGCATGTTCGCGATGGAGTTTCTCGATAGTGAACGCTATCCCGTATGGAAGGCCCAGTTGCGTGACGGTGAAATTTCTACCGATACCGCCGGCGAAGTCGGCAAGCGCATCGCGGCGATCCACAGCCACACTGCAGGCCGCATCGACGTCGCGCAAAAATTCCCAACCGATCACATTTTCTTTCCGATCCGGCTCGAACCCTATCTATCCGCAACGGCGAAGAAGCATCCGGATTGCGCGCCGCGGCTGGAAAGCCTGGTACGCGTGACCGGCGCGACCAAGAAGGCGTTGGTACACGGCGACGTCAGCCCGAAGAACATCCTGACGGGACCCAACGGCCCGGTATTCCTCGACGCCGAATGCGCCTGGTATGGCGATCCTGCTTTCGATCTGGCGTTTTGCCTGAATCATCTGCTGCTCAAATGTCTGTGGCGGCCGCAGTGGCAGTCGCGCTATCTCGCCAGCTTCGAAGCGCTGGCCGGGCGTTACCTTGCCAACGTGACCTGGGAATCCGGCGCGGACATCGAAGAGCGCGCCGCGCATCTGCTGCCCGGACTGTTCCTCGGGCGTGTCGATGGCAAGTCACCGGTGGAATACATCACCACCGACGCACAGCGCGACCGCGTGCGCCGGGTCGCCCGCGCACTGCTGCTGCAGCCAGTGGACACGCTCGCCGGCGTGCGCATGGCGTGGCAGAACGAACTCGCAAAAACAACAGGATGAAAACGATAGCCAGATGACCGACACCACCATCACCGGAGTCCATGGCCGTCGCGTGTGGGATTCGCGCGGACGCCCCACGGTCGAAGTCGACGTGCAAGTCGCCGCGGGAGCGCTGGGCCGCGCCATCGCACCCGCCGGCGCGTCGCGAGGTTCCAACGAAGCGGTCGACCTGCGCGACGGTGGCCAGTCCTTCGGCGGCATGGACGTGTCGCACGCTGTCGCGCATGTAAACGATGAGATTTCGCGCCTGCTGCTGGGGCGCGACGCGGCACAGCAGAGCGAGATCGACGGCGCGCTGATTGCACTGGACGGCACACAGAACAAATCCAGGCTCGGCGGCAATGCCATGATCGCGACCTCGATGGCGCTGCTGCATGCCGCCGCCGGCGCGCGGCACATGCCGCTTTACGCCTATCTCGCGCAGGGCAAACCCATCCGCATGCCGTTGCCGGAGATTCAGATTTTCGGCGGCGGCGCCCATGCCGGCAGGCGCGTCGATATCCAGGATTTCATGGTCATGGCGCTGGGCGCGCGCAGCTTCGGCGAGGCCGTGACGATGACTGCCGAGATTTATCGCGCGGCCGGCGAGCTGATGCAGGAAGCCGGCAAGTTGCAAGGCGTGGCCGACGAGGGCGGATTCTGGCCGGCCTTTGCGTCCAACGAAGATGCACTCACCATGTTGATGCGCGCGATCGAACGCGCCGGCTATCGTCCCGGCGAAGAGGTGGGCATCTCGCTCGACATCGCCGCCTCGGAGTTCGGCCGCGCCGGGCACTACCGGCTTGGCCTGGATGGCCGCGAGCTGGACAGCGACGGCTTGTGCGAGCTGCTTCTCGGCTGGCTGGATCGCTTCCCAATCGTCTCGATCGAGGATCCAGTCGCCGAGGACGACGACGCCGGCATGAAGAAATTCACCGCGGCGGCCGGCGCGAAGGTGCAGATCATCGGCGACGATTTTCTGGTGACCAATGCCGCGCGCGTGGCCGACGCCGTGGCGTCGGGAGCGTGCAACGCCGTACTGATCAAGCCCAACCAGGCCGGCACCGTAACCGAAACCAAGGCCGCCATGGACGCAGGCAAACGCGCCGGCTGGGGCACCATTGTCTCTGCGCGTTCGGGTGAGACCGAGGACGTAACCATCGTACATCTTGCCGCGGGCTGGGATGCCGGCCAACTCAAGGTCGGCTCCTTCGCGCGATCGGAGCGCATGGCCAAATGGAACGAGGCCTTGCGTATCGAAGAAGCGCTCGACGGCATGGCCGGTTTCGCCGGCGGCGGCGTATTGCCGGGACAGAAATAGGAGAATGACATTCCAGCCGCGGTGAACGCATTCGTTGCAAAGGCACATGAACGCTGATTCCCACCACCGCCGTACCCTGCGCGGCATAGCGCTGCTCATGTCGGCTGTATTCATGTTCTCGGCCATGGACACGCTCGCCAAGTACATGCTCAGGTCGTACCCGATCTCGGCCCTGATGTGGGCCCGTTACATGGTCCACCTCGTTGTCATGCTGGCATGGCTTGGCCCGCGCATGGGCACGAAGCTGTTCCACACCTCGCACCCGTGGCTGCAAATCCTGCGTGGCCTGCTGCTGGTGGGCAGCACGACTTTTTTCTACTTCGCGCTGCGCTACCTGCCGTTGGCGGAGGCAGCAGCCATCACCTTCGTCGGTCCGGTGCTCACCGCGCTGTTGTCCGGGCCGATGCTCGGTGACAAGGTTTCGCCGCGCCAGTGGGCCGCGGTCACGCTGGGTTTTGTCGGCGTGCTGATCATCATGCGACCCGGCGGGGGCGTGCTCTCGCTGCCCGCCGTGTTCCCGCTGGCAACCGCAATCCTGTTCAGCATGTATCAGATCGTGACGCGCAAGCTGTCCGGCCGCGAGCATCCCTACACGTCGTTGTTCTATACCGCGCTGGTCGGCGGCGCCATCACCAGTTTTGCGGTGCCGCTGCACTGGATCACACCCACGCTGAGTCAGGCGGGGTTCGTGGTCTGCATCGGCTTTCTCGGCGGCTTCGGCCACCTGCTGCTGATCCGATCGATGGAACACACGTCACCGTCGACGCTGGCGCCGTTCGTCTATTCGCAACTGATCTGGTCCACCTTGCTGGCCTATCTGGTGTTCGGGGATTTTCCGGAGCCGATGACCCTGCTCGGCATGTTCGTCGTCGTCGCCGCCGGCATGCTCGCGGTGAACTGGAAGCACATGCGACGCCTGAGCGATGCCGACGACCAGACCGGCACGCACTGACAACGGGAAACCACATGATTCGACCGACTCCGGAAATGCGCGATACCTACCGCCACTTCCAGGCCATTCCCACCCGCTGGGCGGACAACGACGTCTACGGCCATGTCAACAACGTCGTCTACTACAGTTACTTCGACACGGTGGTGAACCAGTACCTGATCGAGCAGCGCGCGCTGGACCTGGTGAACGGCACCGTGATCGGCCTGGTGGTGGAAACCCAATGCGAGTATTTCGCGCCGATCAGCTTCCCGGACGTCGTGCATGCCGGATTGCGCGTCGCCAGGCTGGGCAACAGCAGCGTGCGCTACGAAATCGGATTATTCAGAAACGAGGAAAAGACGGCCTCGGCGCAGGGATATTTCGTGCATGTGTACGTGGATCGCGCCTCGCGGCGCCCGACCGCGGTGCCGGCCGGGATGCGTGCCGCTCTGGAAAAAATCCTGGCCTGAGTGCGAATCTCAACGCGACAGCTTCAGCTCCAGCCATTCCCTTGAGTGTTTCACCTCAAGTCGCAATGAACGCGAAGGATTCATTTCAATACCCCTTGAGGGGTACGCAAAGGAAACCAGGTTGCCAATGCGCCCGCCCCTCAACCCAATGAACGCCGGCGTTTACGGCGCACCGCCCAGGCCGGTCACTTCATCGGCCGATCGCAGCTTCGATCTCGACAAAAGTACGCGCGACGTCGTACCCGATTTGGGGTGGAAGCCCGAGCTGCCGCGCAATTTGCGTAAGCGAAAAGACGCCTCGCACGGTGCGAGTTGCCGACGCCAGGTCGGCAGGCCCGGATTCAATCACCAGCGCATGTTGACGACCAGAGCGCTTCAATGTTTCGACAACGTCGCCCACACGCGCCTTGAGCACATCCTGAAGCTCCAACGCTTCCAGCCGGTTCGCCGGGGTCATCACTTCCCTTACGAGAACCTCATCATGCCGCGCACCCCTGTCCTGGGCAACCTTGACTGGTTTTTCTCCCAGAACGTCGTTGGAAGTAATGATTCCCACGACGGCTCTTTCTTCATCCACAACGAACAGTGCTCGAACGCCGCGCGCGATCATCGTCCTTTGGGCCTCATCGATATTCGCGCTGCCATCAATCGTTACGGCTGCCACCCGGCTCAAGTCCGTCATCACGTCCGTCGCAGGCGAAGTTGCCTGTACCGGCAGCTCGGGGATTTGACTTTGCAATCGATAGGTCGCTCCTGGCCCGGCCTTCGATTGGCGCAGCGGACGGTAGGGCTCGTCCGAAGGTCGCTCCACCTGATCGGTACCTGGAACAGTCGTGTGCCCAAACCCGGAGAACATTCTTTCCACGAGTTGACCGCCGCGCTTCGGTTCCAACCTCATGGCGCCTGGCTCCCCAGGGCAGCTTGCGCTTTTCGTCTTCATCCTGGACTCCTTGATGCGGCTGCTTGTGATGTGCCTCCATACTGCACGCGTGGGTTTATCCTGCCGTTGGGATCGAAATCCACTGTCAGTTCCACGAAAGGGCGCGGTCGCTTCGTCGCCCCGGGAAAGTAACGACTGAGACCGCCTCTGGTCGCATCGGTTCCAGGTTGGCGGTTTTCGACCCGCAGAAGACAGCCAACCTTCCGGGTTCGCAATCCCAAAACAGTCATTCGTACCTCGTGCCGGACGGACCTGACGGGTGAGGATGCGCTTGATCACCGGCGCCGCTCAAGCGGCCCGCGGCAGGTTGATGTTGAAGATGGAGCCGGCGCCCAGCCGGCCCTCCGCCAAGAAACGCCGCATATGGCTCTCGAAGTGCGCCCCGCAGGAAGCTTCGGCTACTCTTCGGGAACGCGCGCCGTCATGAGCCAGGTGCTCGACACCGCCCAAACGCCGTCAGCGCGGAGAAACGGCTCAAGCGCGCGGCGAAGCGCCGTCTCGATTTCGCTCTGCAGCGCGCCGGCCTTCTGCCGAGCCAGGCGCAACGCCTCACCAGCGGGTCCAATATCGCGCGCAAAGTCGATCGCCTCGTCGAGTGATGCGCCGATGCACATTGGTGCATCGAAGCGAGCGAAAGTGGGCTCGACGAAGCCGGCAGCAAGCAATTGATCGCTCACCCGGTCCGCGCTCGCCCACGAGAAAGGCCCCGGACCGCAGGTCACGTCGTCTTTCGACTTGTCTACTTCGTCAATGAATTGCTCGACGACCTGCTGCGCCAAATAGAAGCAGGGGTTGTCTTCGCGTTTGCGCCAGGCGGAAGCTGCCAGTCTGGCCCCCGCAGCCAGCGATTTTCGGACATTCCGAAGCGCGGCCACGGGGGACGCGAAGAACATGGTCCCGAAGCGCGCGAACGCCGCGTCGTACGGTCCGTCGAGCTCGTCCACCTCCACGTCGCCGCGAAAGAAACGCGTGCGCTCTACGCCCTGCGCCCGCGCCCGGTCTCTGGCCGCGGTGACGAAGTTTTCCGCGCAATCGACGCCCACCGCTTCGCCCCCCGGACCAACGAGCTCAGCCAGCCGGACGGTGCTGTCACCGAATCCAGAGCCGATGTCGAGCACGCGCGCTCCTGGCGCTGGTGGAAAGCGATCGAACAACTGCGTGCCGTGCTGCCCGAGTCCCTGCACCAGCAGGTGCTCGTACCTCGAAAACTTTTCGAACAGCACGGTGTTCCAAGCCTCGATAGCGCGAGCGTTGCCGAGCTCCGCGTTCACAACGACTCCTCCGTGCGCGTCGAGGTGGGAGTCGCGCCGAGCGCCGACTTCGACCGCCGACTCGTGTAGGTGGGCACGATCGTTCCGACGCGCTCACGGTACTCCTCGTACCGTCGTCCCCATTGCCGCTGAAGCGAGCGTTCCTCGAAAAAGACGCCAATCCAGACATAGATAGTGGAACCGGCCGCAAACAGCAGATGGTCCAGGGTCATGGTCGGCGTGACCCACATGCCGATCAAAATCCCGGTCATGATCGGGTGGCGATCGAAGCGGTACATCCAACGCTCCCGGAACGGAG
>JBDTRK010000030.1:0-31936 GCA_039931685.1 Betaproteobacteria bacterium
CTTTGCCGTAGTCGTCGTTCTGGTAGAGGATCGCGATCTTCGCGTCGGGCTTGTTGTCCAGTATGTACTGCGCGTAGATGTGGCCCTCGGCCTGGTAGTTGAGGTTGAAGCCCATGGTCCAGGGAAAGTTCTTCGGATCCCCCCATTTCGTCGCGCCGGTATTCACGAAGATGTGCGGCACGCCCTTGGCATTCACGTACTTGTGGATCGCCGAATTCGGCGGCGTGCCCAGCGTGCCGGCGAGAAACAGCACCTGCTCCTGCTCGACCAGCTTGCGTACCTGTTCCACGGTTCGCGGCGGGCTGTAGCCGTCGTCCAGGCTCATGAAATCGATCTTGCGCCCGTTGACCCCACCGTGGTCGTTGATCATCTTGAAATAGGCGGACTGCGCCCGACCGATGGTGCCGTAAGCCGAGGCCGGTCCGCTGTAGGGATTGGTGCTGCCGATCTTGATTTCGGTGTCGCTAGCACCCGGACCGTATATTTTTTCCGCCGCTGCGGTCGAAGCCACAGCCCAGGCCGTCAGTGCCAACCCTGCCAGCAATTTCTTGTTCATGGTGCCCTCCTCGGTTCGATTGCTGCACTCGATGCGGGTCAGGTATCCGGCCGGTGGCGCGCGGCTCGCATCCGCATCCATGCGAGCCGCAAAAAACCCGCGACCCCGGTCGGCATCAGATAAACAAACACCAGCAGGAACACGCCGTAGATCGCCCACGGCGCGGCCTTGGAGATTTCGTCGGCAAAGTTCGGCACGAACTGGATAAACAATGCCCCATAGAATGCGCCGGATATCGAGGCGACGCCACCGATCACGATGCCGACCAGGAAATTGATGGACAGGCCGGGCGTGAAGCTGTCCGGCGCGACGAACTGCACCACGATCGCCCCGAGTGCGCCCGCCACGCCTGTAAATAATGCGCTGACGCCGAACGCGCTGGTCTTGTACAGCGCGCCGTGGATGCCCATTGCCTCAGCCGCCACGGGATGGTCGCGAATCGCGACCAGGGCGCGGCCGACCCGGCCGCGCAACAGGTTCCAGCCGATCGCAAACATCAGCACCAGAATCGCAAGCGTGAACAGATACAGCCACTGGTCGGGCGTGATCTTCAGCCCGAACGGTGCGGCGGGCTTGATGATTACGATGCCCTGCACGCCGCCCGTCCACTGCTCGATATGCTTGTACTTGAGCAGCTGCGGCATCGCCACCGCCAGCGCAAAAGTTGCCAGCGCCAGATAATGCCCGCGCAGGCGCAGTGCCGGCAGTCCGAACAGGAAGCCGAAGACAAAGCACACCAGCGCGGCCACCGGCAAAGTCGCCCAGTAAGGCCAGCCGAAATGGTCCATCAGGATCGCGGCGACATACGCGCCGATGGCATAGAAAGCCCCATGCCCCAGAGATATCTGGCCGTTGTAGCCCGTCAGGATGTTCAATCCCAGCAGCACAATGGCGTAGATCAGCACCAGATTGAATTGGAATACCCGGTAGTTGCTGACCAGAAACGGCAAAGCCACCGCCGCGCACAACAGCGCCACGAGACCCAACGCCTTCCATCCACGCAGCGACACACCGGCGTAGCGGGGATTCAGATTTTCGGCCGTTGCGGGTGCGTTGATGATCGCCGTCATGAGGTCGGGGTGATTTGGTTATTTAGAAAAATAGAAATGGACTGTTTTCGATTTTCGCTTCTGCGCTTTTATTAAAAATATGCACCAAGCCTCAGGCTTCCAATAAATCTGCCAATGACTCAATCACCAAATCGGGCCAATCGCCCGTTCTTCCGCCTCACACCCGCGAGACGAAAATCTTGCCTAACATGCCGCTTGGTTTGAACAGCAGCACACCGATGATCAGGACCAGCGCGACCGTGAGCTTCAACTCGGTGCCTATTACATAAGCGCCCAGCAAGTTTTCCAGAACGCCGACCATGAAGCCGCCGAGCACTGCGCCGAAAGGACTGTCGATCCCGCCGACCAGTGCCGCGGCAAAGGCATACAACAGGACCCCCGACATCATGTTGGGCTCGAGGTAGACCACGGGCGCGACCAGCATACCGGCTATCGCTCCGACCGCCGCCGCCAGACCCCAGCCCAGCGCCAGCATCCAGCCGACACGAATGCCCGCAAGCCGGCTCGACAGCGGATTCTGCGCCGAGGCGCGCATGGCGAGGCCCAGAGGCGTAAATCGGAAAAACAGATAAAGCGCCATCAAGACCATCAACGTAACGCCGATCGAGCCGATTTCATGCGACGAGATGTAGCGATTACCGAACAGCGGCTGTTCCGGAAATGGACTCGGAAACGTCTTGATGGTGTAAGTAAAAATCCAGCCGGCCACGCTGTTGAAGATGACCAGCAAGGCGATGAACACCGTCACTACGGAGAGCACCGGCGCATCCTCCACCGGCCGGATGATGACGCGCTCGATCACGATCCCGGTCACGAAGGAGATCAGCACCGTCAGCAGGAATGCCCACCAATACGGCATGCCGGCATCGATCATGCTCCACGCCAGATAAGTCGAAAACATCGCCATCTCGCCTTGCGCGAAATTGATGTGATTGGTCGACTGATAGATCATCACCAGGGCCAATGCCAAGCTGGCGTAGATACCGCCGGTCGCCAGACCCGAGAACACCTGATGCAGGAATGCTTCCATCGATCTCTCCGGATGGTTTCAGTAGCCCAGATAGGCGCGGCGCACGGCTTCGTCGGAGCGCACTGCGTCGGCCGTGCCCGACATCACGACCTGTCCGGTCTCGAGCACGTAGGCCTTGTCGGCGAGGTCCAGTGCCAGTCCTGCGTTCTGCTCGACCAGCAATACGCTGACGCCCTGCTCGGCATTGATGGCGCGCATGATGCCGAAGATATCCTGCACCACCAGCGGCGCCAGTCCGAACGATGGTTCGTCGAGCAACAACAGCCTGGGGCGCAGCATCAGCGCACGCGACACCGCAAGCATCTGCTGCTCGCCCCCGGAAAGCGTGCCGGCCTGCTGCTGCCGGCGCTCCTTCAATCTCGGAAAATAAGTGAAAATCCGCTCCAGGTCCTGCGCAACCGCATTGCGGTCCTTGCGCGTGTACGCGCCGATGCGCAGATTCTCCTCCGCGGTCAGCTCGAGAAAGGTACCGCGGCCATCGGGCACGTGGGCAACGCCGAGCCGCGCAATGTCTTCGGTGGCAAGCCTGTCGATCGATCGCCCGTCGAGACGGATCGAACCGCGCCTTCGCAACATGCCGCTGACTGCGCGCAGCAGCGTTGTCTTGCCGGCCCCGTTGGCGCCGAGAATGGCGGTGATGCCGCCCTGTTCCACAGCGAACGTCACGCCGCGCAGGACATCCGCAGCGTTGTAGCCGGCACACAGATCGGTAACTTCAAGCAGCGCCATCAGGCTTCCTTGCCCAGATAGGCGCGGACTACGTCCGGGTTGCGCTGGACCTCGGACGGGACGCCCTGGGCAATCATTTTTCCGAAATTCAACGCCACAACCTGGTCGGACAGCTGCATCACCAGGCCCATGTGATGCTCGACCAGCAGCACCGTGGCGCCGAGTTGGTCGCGGATGCGCCGGATCAGCGCTGCCAGCGACTCGACCTCCTCGTGGTTGAGACCTCCGGCGGGCTCGTCGAGCAGCAGCAGGCGAGGTTCAGCCGCCAGGGCACGGCCCAGTTCCACCCGCTTCTGGGTGCCGAACGGCAGGTCGGCCACGCGCGCCTGGGCCACCGCCTGCAGATCCAGCAGCTCGATCAGACTTCGCGCTTTCGCCTCGACGCGCGCCTCCTCGCGCGCCACCAATGGCAGGCGCAGGGCGTTGGCGAGAAAACCGCCGCGGCTGCGGCAATGCGCGCCAACCATGATGTTGCGCAGCACGCTCATGCTGCGGAACAGGGCAAGATTCTGAAAGGTGCGGCCTATGCCGCATGCGGCTATGCCGTGACGCGGAATTTCGAGCAGCGAGCGCCCGCCGAAAAAAATGCTACCGCCCTGGAACGGGTACAGGCGCGACAGACAATTGAACAATGTCGTCTTGCCCGCCCCGTTGGGGCCGATGACGCCGGCTATTCGTCCCGGCATGACGTCGAACGACACATCCTCGAGGGCAACGATGCCACCGAAGCGGACGGTCAGGCCGGAGATGCGCAACAGCGCTTCGCCGCGCGCACCGAATCCCTGCGCCGCGCAATCCGATTCTTCTTGTTCACCCACGGTGTTCGCCGGCATCCCTCCCCCATTGCGGATAGCTGCGGACCAAATATCGTGGTCGATACTGGCACATCGAATGGCGACGGTAAAGAATTACGCCCAGACCCATGTCACGTTGCAGCGCAGCGCGGCGGCGGGGGCGCCCGTATCAATCCGACATTGACCGCAAAGCGGGAGGCCGCCAACATTCGCATCTTTCCGGGGCACAGCCTGGAACGATGACGCTATCGCCAATAATCCAAAACGAGGCAAAGGCCATCACGAGTCGACGGCCGAAAAAATAAATGGAACCCGATCACTTCCGATTCTGGCCTGCGAACCTGCCCCGGACCATTCCTCTGCCGGAAACGAGCCTCTATCGCAATCTCGAGGCCACGACGGCACGCTTTCCTGACAAGGCTGCGCTGATCTACTACGGCACCCCTCTGAGCTATCGGCAATTCAAACACGACGTCGATGCGCTTGCCGGCTTCCTGCAGCGCAAGGCTGGCGTCAAGCGCGGCGACCGGGTGCTGCTGTTCATGCAGAACAGCCCGCAGTTCATGATCGCTTACTACGCCATCCTGCGTGCCGATGCGATGGTGGTGCCGGTCAACCCGATGAATCTGACCGGGGAATTGCGCCACTACGTCGCCGACAGCGATGCCACGGTTGCCCTCACCGGCCAGGAGCTACTCGGCCAGCTGCATCCACTGCTCGAAGAGGGTTTGCGGCTCGGCGCCGGCCTTCAGCATGTCATCGTCGCCGCGTATTCCGACTACCTCAGCGCACCGACCGATCTGAAGGTCCCGGATGTCGTCAGCGCGGCACGCCAGGCACTGCGCGAACCCGGCGTGAGCGCATGGTGCGACGCGCTCGCCGAAAACTTGCAACCCGCCGCGCATCTCGCCGGGGCGGATGATTTGTGCGTAATGCCTTACACCTCGGGCACGACCGGCAAGCCGAAGGGCTGCATTCATACGCATCGCACGGTCATGAGCACGACCGTTGCCGGTGGCGCCTGGGTGGACATGCAGCCTGAATCCGTCATCCTCTGCTCAATGCCGCTGTTCCACGTCACCGGCATGCAATGCAGCATGAACCAGCCGATCTGCTTTGGTGCCACCATCGTCCTGATGTCGCGCTGGGATCGCGACACGGCCGGCGAACTGATCCAGCGCCACAAGATCGATGGCTGGACCAACATTTCGACCATGGCGATCGATTTCCTGTCGAACCCGAACCTCGCGAACTACGATATCTCCAGCATGAAGCATATCGGTGGTGGCGGCGCCGCCATGCCCGAGGCCGTGGCGCAGCGTTTGCACGATCTGACCGGGTTGACCTACATCGAAGGCTACGGGTTGTCGGAAACCATCGCGCCGACGCACATCAACCCGCCGCAACGCGCCAAGAAGCAATGCCTCGGCATTCCCATCTGCGATACCTCCTCCCTGGTCGTCAATCCCGATACGCTTGCCGTGCTCGGTCCACGCGAGACCGGTGAGATCGTTTCGCACGGGCCACAGATTTTTCTCGGTTACTGGAAAAACCCCGAGGCCACTGCCGCGTCCTTCGTCGACATCGGCGGCAGGCCATACTTCCGCACCGGCGACCTGGGTTATCGCGACGAGGACGGCTATTTCTTTATCGTCGACCGCCTGAAACGCATGATCAATGCCTCGGGCTACAAGGTCTGGCCGGCCGAAGTCGAAGCCATGCTCTATCATCACAGTGACGTACGCGAAGCTTGCGTGATCGGCACCCGGGACGCGCGTCGCGGCGAAACGGTGAAGGCCGTGATCGTGCTCAAGGACGCGAGCCGCGGCAAGATTGCCGCCGCGGACATCATCGCATGGTCGCGAGAAAAAATGGCGGCCTACAAGGTGCCGCGCGTGATCGAGTTCGTGGATGCGCTGCCGAAATCCGGCACCGGCAAGGTACAGTGGCGCCTGTTGCAGGAAAACGAAAACAAGAAACTTTCAACCTGAATCGAAACGATGGAATCAAGGCATTTCCAGCATTGGCCCAAACATCTGCCGCGCCACCTCACGGTGCCGGCAACCTCGCTGCATTTCAATCTCGAGGTTTCCAGCCTGCGCTATCCGGATAAGCCGGCGGTGATTTTCTACGACAGCAAGCTGTCGTATCGCGAACTGCACCGCCAGGTCGATCTCATGGCCGGCTTTCTGCAGAACCGTTGCGGCGTGCGCAAAGGCGACCGCGTCATCCTGCAGATGCAAAATTCGCCGCAATTCATCATCGCCTACTACGCAATCCTGCGTGCCGATGCCGCCGTGCTGCCGGTCAGCCCGATGCACGTGACCGATGAACTGGTGCACTACTTCGAGGATGGCGGCGCGTCCACGGCGCTCGTCGCCCAGGACCTGTACCCGCAGATCAAGCCGCTGCTCGGCAAGATGGCGAAACATGCCATCGTCGCCACCTATTCCGACTACCTGAGCGAAGAAACCAGCCTCGATGTTCCCGAGTTCGCGCGTGCACCGCGCAAACCGGTCAGCGATCCGGGCGCGGTGTCCTGGGCAGACGCGTTGGCCGCCGATTACAAGCCGTTGCCCGCCACTGCGCAGGCCGACGACCTGGCCGCGATCCTGTACACCTCCGGAACGACCGGCTCGTCCAAGGGCTGCATGCATACCCATCGCACCATCATGCATACGCTGGTCGGTGCCGCCGTATGGGAAGGCTTCACGGCGGACTCGGTGGCGCTGGCGACCGCTCCCCTGTTCCACGTGACCGGCATGCAGCACAGCATGAATGCGCCGATCTATGCGGGGGCGAGCATTGCAATCCTGCCGCGCTGGAATGCGGACGCGGCCGGCTACATGATTGAGCACTACGGTTGCACGCATTGGGCGAATGTCCCGACCATGGTGGTGGACCTGCTCGCCCAGCCGTCCACGGCCGGTTGCGATCTGTCCTCGCTCGTCAACATTTTCGGCGGCGGAGCGTCGATGCCGGAGGCGGTGGCGCAGAAGCTGCACGACTTGTGCGGCATCGATTACATGGAAGCCTACGGCATGACGGAAACCATTTCGCAGACGCACATGAATCCGGCGCACAAGGCGCGCAAGCAGTGCCTGGGTTTTCCAACCTTCGATACCGAAGCGCTGGTGATCGATCCGGAAACGCTGGCGGTGCTGGGACCGAACGAGCAGGGCGAGATCATTGTTCATGGGCCGCAGGTCATGCTGGGCTACTGGCAGCAGCCGGAGGCCAACGAAGCAGTGTTCGTCGAAATCGACGGCAAGAAATTCCTGCGCACGGGTGATCTCGGCCGCTATGACGAGGATGGCTACTACTACATCGCGGACCGCCTGAAGCGCATGATCAATGCATCCGGCTTCAAGGTCTGGCCGGCTGAAGTCGAAGCCACGCTCTACAAGCATCCCGACATCAGGGAAGTCACGGTGATCTCGGCGCCGGATCCGCGCCGCGGCGAAACCGTCAAGGCGGTGGTGGTGCTCAAGGACGAGCGCAAGGGTCAGGTCAGCGCTGAAGAATTGATGGAATGGTCGCGGCTGCACATGGCTGCCTACAAGGTGCCGCGGCTGGTCGATTTCGTCGACGCCCTGCCCCGTTCCGGCACCGGCAAGATCCAGTGGCGGGTCTTGCAGGACAAGGAGTGGGAAGGCGCGGCGAAACCATGACCCGGACAAAAGCAACGCGATGCGCCATCAAACCTTTGCGCAGGTAGTTTGCGCAGGAAAATTGGGGCGAATCGAATAGCCGGCACCCGAGTTACTTGCGCAGCACCAGTCCGAAAACGTAGTCGCCTCGCACCACCGACAGCACCAGCTTGCCCTTCGTCTTGAGCGCCGCAATGAGCTCATCGGAGGTGCGTACCTTGCGGCGGTTCACGGCCACGATGACGTCCCCCGGGCGCAGCCCGTTGAGGTAGGCAGGACTGCCTTCTCGCACTTCGACCACCGCAACCGCCTCGGGCTTGCCATCGTTTTCGATGGTGCCCACGCGGGCCCCGTTCAATTCCTGCGCGGCCTCGGCGTCGCTCGCCGCGGCAGCCTTCGGCTTCTCTACCTTCGCGCGCAATACCAGCTCCTTTGCTTCGCGCAGGATCTTGAATTCCTCGGTATCCCCAACCGCAGCGAGACCGATCTGGTTGCGCAGGTCGGAAGAGCTGCGCACCGCGCGGCCATTGAGCGAAATCACCACGTCACCGCGCCGCAGTCCTGCCTTGGCGGCTGGCAAACCAGGCGCTACTTCGACCACGACGGCGCCCTGATTGGGCGTCAGGCCCAGCGCCTTGGCCAAATCCGGCGTCGGATCCTGGGTCGTGAGACCGATGCGTCCGCGCCGCACCTCGCCGAACTTGGCCAGATGCGCCATGACGGCGCGGGCCATGTTGCTGGGCACGGCGAAACCGATGCCGACGTTGCCGCCCGAAGGGCCGATGATCGCGGTATTGATCCCGACCAACTCGCCCTTCAAATTGATCAGCGCGCCACCGGAATTGCCCGGATTGATGGAAGCATCGGTCTGGATGAAATCCTCGTACCCTTCGACATTCAGGCCGGTGCGACCGAGCGCACTGACGATTCCCGAGGTCACAGTCTGGCCCAGGCCGAAGGGATTGCCGATCGCAAGGACATAGTCGCCGACACGCAACTGATCCGAATCGGCAAACCGGATCGCGCTCAGATCATCCGGCTCGACTTCCAGCAATGCGATGTCCGTCGCGGCATCCGAGCCCAGCAACTTGGCCTCCAGTTGCCGGCCATCCTTGAGCGTTACCACGATCTGGCGCGCGTCCTTGATGACGTGTTGATTGGTCAGTACCTGGCCGAGCCTGGCGTTGACGATCACGCCGGATCCGGCGGAGATCTGCGGTTGCGAACGCTCCGGCAAGCCGAAGAAGCGCCGGAAGAAAGGATCCTGCAGCATCGGATTGTCCTCTTCCGGCGAGCGCGAGAGCACGGCGATGTTGACGACAGCGGGCGTGGCCTGCTCGAGCAGCGGCGCAAGCGTCGGCACCCCGCCCTCGACCAGCGGTGGCATGCCTGCATTGGCCGGCCAGAACATTGGCGGCAACAACAAGATACCCAGCGCAACCAGCGCTATGCGGCAATACTGTCGGCTCATCGATCGTCCTTGATATCACTTGTGGGTGGGCTCGGCGCAACGGGCGGCTCCCAGGCCATGCCGCCGGATCACAGTCAAGATAACGGCAGGGCCGATCCGGCACAAGCCCGCAGCGTGCGTAAAAACCCTTCTGTTATCCTTACAGGCCTGTCCTTGAACGGAAACCTTCGAGTTCGTAACGATGAATCTGCCGAGCCACCCCGATGCGGCACTGGGCGCCGACATCCTTGCCGCTGTTGCCACCCTGCAAACCGAGATGGTCGAACTGGCCGCGACGCTGGTGCGCTACCCGACGTTGAACGGCGCGGAAGCCGGCGCCCAGGATTTCATGGAGGGCCTGTTCAGCGGCATGGGGCTCGCGACCGAGCGCTTCGAGGTGCGCGATGCCGAGTTGAAGGACCTGCCCGGCTATTCGCCTTCGGTAGGCCAGTGGGCGCGACACGATAACGTTGTCGGCATTCATCGTCCGCGCAACGCGAGCGGCCGGTCGCTGATCCTCAATGGGCACATCGACGTCGTGCCGATCGGCGCGGAAGAGTTATGGTCGCGCCCGCCGTTCGATCCGGTGGTGCGTGACGGCCGGCTATACGGCAGGGGCAGCGGCGACATGAAGGCCGGCATCGCCGCCTATGTGACGGCGTTGCGTGCCTTGCAGTCACTCGGGCTGCAGCCGGCGGCGCCCGTCACCTTGCAGTCGGTGGTCGAAGAGGAATGCACCGGCAACGGCGCGCTGGCCTGCCTGCACCGCGGTTACAAGGCGGATGCGGCAATCATCCCCGAACCCTTCGCACACAGCATCCTCACAGCCCAGATCGGCGTCATGTGGTTGTCCGTCGAAGTGTTCGGCAAGCCGGCCCACGTACTTAACGCCGCGCAAGGCGTCAACGCCATCGAAGCCGCGTTCGCACTCTGGCGCGGCCTGCGGGCGCTGGAGGCGCAGTGGAACGAAGCTGCCAACCGGCATCCGGCCTTCGCACACCTCGATCATCCGGTACGGTTCAATCTGGGCAAGATCAACGGCGGGGAATGGACCTCCTCGGTGCCGACGCGCTGCGTAATGGAACTGCGCTGCGGCTTCTATCCTGGCGTTCCGGCCGCCGAAGCGCGCGGCGCGATCGAGGCGTGCCTGGCGGAATCCATCAAGCAAGATTCAGCGCTCGCGGGCATCGCACACCGAGTGCACTACGCCGGCTTCCAGGCCGAGGGCTTTGTCCTCGATAGCGCGACACCCCTTCTGTCGGCACTGGCCGACGCTCATGCGCAGGTCATGAACAATGACGCGGAATGGTTCGCCAGTTCGGCGACCACCGATGCGCGCGCCTTCAATCTCTACGGCAGCATCCCCGCCACTTGTTACGGCCCCGAGGCGCAGAACATCCACGGCATCGACGAGTCCGTTTCCATCGAAAGCACAGTACGCGTTGCCCAGGTACTCGCCTTGTTCATTGCGCGCTGGTGCGGCGTGGAGAAGTCGCGTTGATGCGCGTCGCGCTGGTCACGTTGCTGGCAGCGCTGGCAGGCTGCGCCAGCGCGCCGGACAGTGGCGAGAAAACGATGGTCCGCGCCAGCGACGAGGTCGCGTCGAAAGCGATTGTCTACGCCAAGGAAATGCTGGGCAAACCGTACAAATTCGCCGGCGATACGCCGGCCGGATTCGATTGCAGCGGTCTGGTGAAATACAGCTACGGGCGTGCCGGTATTTCACTGCCGCGCGATACCCAGGCACAGCGGAGCACGTCGGTACTGATTACCGTACGCAACCTGCGCCAGGGGGACCTGCTGTTTTTCGACCAGGAGGGAAAGAAGAGCTCGCACGTAGGCATGTACATCGGCGATGGGCGCTTCATCCATGCACCCTCGAGCGGTGGCAAGGTTCGCACCGACAGCCTGGGCGCGGCGTTCTGGAAAAAACACTTCGTGGAAGCCAGGCGAATATAGCGATACATACTCATTCGCATCACGAAGACACGAATACCCTCGCGTCAGCGTGGAGTACCCTTTTAGGCCACGAAGTGACACGAAGAGAATCAGCAATTATTGGTAAAGCGAGCTGAATCTGCAATTCAATCATCAGCACTCATGTCCTTGCGGCCGGAGTCATCTAAAATCGTGTGAATACAAGGAGCGCTGCAATTCGACCCCTCTCTTTCTTCGTGTGTCTTCGTGTGTCTTCGTGTTGAGATTTAACCGCTTCCGGGAGTCGTGATGAAAGGAAAACAGATCGCAATTATTTTCGCGCTGATGACCGCCGCGCTTGTGCGGCAAGCGGGCGCGGCCGGCCCCGACCACGTCGACATCACCTGGATGTCGATCGCCAACATCCACTACCAGATGGGGCGGCTGGGGGTTCTTACCGATGGCTACATCACCCGCATCCCGGAAAGCGAATTTCATGGCGGTGGCGGCGGCTATGCCTATACCGACAAACCGTGGAAGCCTGACGTTGCAGCAGTTACGCGCGTGCTGGAAGCGATCGGCGGCCCCGACAAGGTCGGTCTGCTGCTCACCGGCCACAGCCACTGGGATCATTCATTCGATACCGCAACCTGGTCGCGACTGACCGGCGCGCCGATCATCGGCTCGCAGACAACGTGTTTCGAAGTCATGGCGGAAAACATTCCCGCCGAGCGCTGCCGGCCGGTTTACGGGCTGGAGAAAATCGAACTGGCCGATGGCGTGACGATGCGTGTAGTGCGCTGGAACCACAGCGGCGATCCGGCAAAAAACTGGGAGCAGCACGACCCGGTCGAGCTCGAGGATATTCCGCGCCAGGATCCGACGACCGGTGGTCTGAAGGCCGGGGTGGCCGAAGATTTTCCGAACGGCGGCGGCAATCGTGGCTTCCTGTTCACCGTCGACGGGCCGCGGGGGCGCTATAGCTGGTTCTACCAGAACTCGGCCAGCGCGGTGGACTTGCACGTGCCGATCGTGATTAAGGGCGTGGACTACGGCGCGCCCATCGAAAATCTCAGGGCGGCCATGCGCGATGCCGGACTGGAGTCGGTGGACTTGTGGATCGGTACCGGCGGACTTCCGGTAGCGCAACTGGTGGTGCCGGTCATCAAGCCGAAGGCGTATATCCCGATCCACTGGGATGGACTGTGGGAGCCTTTCGCGTCCGGAATGCCATGGCCATTTCCCGATGAAGCCGTGGCGGACTATTTGCAAAAATCCGGCGTGACCCTGCTCAGGCCCGGCCAATACATGGACAAATGGCGCCTGGACGTCTCGGGCATCCGTGCGACCGAAAACAGCGCGGTCAAGGCAGCACTCGGATTTTCCCCGGTCAAATCTTTTTCTGGTCCATGATTCCGCGGGCGGCAGCAACCGCCCGCAAACTCGACCAACACCTTACTTCTTCAGGCTGTCGCGAATCTGGCGCAACAGCAGCACGTCTTCAGGTGTGGGTGGCGGCACGGCAGGCGCGGGCGGATTCTCCTGCTTGAGCCTGTTCACCTGCTTGATCATGACGAAAATGATCAATGCGAGGATCAGGAAATAAATCAACACCGTGATGAAATTGCCATAAGCGAATACCGCGCCGGCCTTCTTCGCCTCCGCCAGCGCCAACCCGGCAGGCTGGCCATTCAGGCCGATGTAATAGCTGCTGAAGTCCAGCCCGCCCGTCACCTTGCCGATTAAAGGCATGATCAGGTCATTGACGACGGAATCCACAATCTTGCCAAATGCGCCGCCAATGATGACGCCGACCGCGAGGTCCATCACATTGCCTTTCAGCGCGAACTCCCTGAACTCGCTCGCAACACTCATGCTGACTCCTTTGACTTGATGTTCGAAACGGACTGACTACTGGACCGTCGCCGCCATGCCGGCCGGTTGGGGCATCCCCTTGCCTGCGTAGGGACATTCGCATACTACCTATTGCCGCCGTTGGCGCACTCGGACCGACCAGTGTTGGCCGCATGTGTCGGCCGTGTCAACCGCGCGGCGCATGCCGCGTTCGCGACGCCAGCCCGAGTACAGCCCGCATCCGCAATTGGGGACGCGGGGGTGAACTCGCAAAGGAACGACCGGTCAGAGACCGGGTACCCAACCTAATTTGATTGGCGCTGCGGGCCGTCTGCCCGCATTAAGTTTTTGTTAAGGTTTCCAGGAGGCCAGCAAAATGATTTCCAGATTCAATCCCAGAAAATGGCTGATCGCCGCGGCCATACCAGCCGTGTTCGGCGTGTACTACGCATTGACGCTGCCCGGCCACAGCACCGCCAATGCAGCGGGACAGACCGCGACGCAGGCGAGCAAATCCGTATCGCAGCACCTGCCTGATTTCACGCGCATCGTCGAGGAAAATGGTCCGTCGGTGGTCAACGTCAGCGTGTCCCGCACCACGCCCGTCGCAGCCCGCCAGGGCCAGATGCCCGGGATTCCGGGTATGGCACCGGACGATCCCATGCAGGAATTCTTGCGCCGCTTCGGCCAGCAGGGTCCGCAGCAAGGCCCCCAGGGCGAACCGGAGGTTCAGCGTGGCGTGGGATCGGGTTTCATCATCAGCGCCGACGGCATCATCCTGACTAATGCCCACGTCGTGGCTGACGCCGGCGAAATCGTCGTCAAGCTGACGGATCGGCGTGAGTTCGACGCCAAGGTGCTCGGCATCGACAAACGCACGGACATAGCGGTGATCAAGATAGACGCAAAGAATCTGCCCGCCGTCAGGATCGGGCACGCCAGCGAGCTCAAAGTCGGCGAGTGGGTCGCCGCGATCGGTTCGCCGTTCGGCTTCGAAAACACGATTACATCGGGCATCGTCAGTGCGAAAGCGCGGGCGCTGCCGGATGAAAACTACGTGCCCTTCATCCAGACCGATGTGGCGGTCAATCCGGGTAATTCCGGCGGCCCCTTGTTCAACATGGATGGCGAAGTGGTCGGCATCAATTCGCAGATATTCAGCCGCACGGGCGGCTTCATGGGCTTGTCGTTCGCGATTCCGATCGACGTCGCCATCCAGGTCAAGGACGACCTGGTACGCGACGGCAAGGTCACACGCGGCCGCATTGGTGTGCAAATTCAGGACGTGAACCAGTCGCTGGCGAATTCCTTCGGCCTGCCGAAGCCACAGGGCGCGCTCATCAGCGGCGTGGAACCGGGTAGCCCTGCGGAAAAAGCGGGATTGAAGTCGGGCGATGTAGTGCTTGGCGTCAACGGCAAGGAGATTAACCAGCTATCGGAACTGTCCGGAGCAATTGCCGCCACCAGGCCGGGCAACAACGCCCGCCTGCAAATATGGCGGGAAGGCAAGAGCCGGGACATCGACGTCAAGGTGGGCGAGCTGAAGGAACAGAAGGTTGTCGCCAATGACGCCGGAGAAGGTCAATCCTCCGCAAAGCTTGGCCTGACACTTCGTGAACTGGCGCCGGACGAGCGGGCGCAACTCAAGACCGAAGGCGGACTGGTGGTTCAGAACGCCTCCGGCGCCGCAGCCCGCGCCGGCATTCAGGCCGGCGATGTCATTCTCGCGATCAACGACACACCGTTGAAATCGGTCGAACAACTCAAGGGGCTGATAAAGAAGTCCGACAAGACTGTTGCGCTTCTGGTCCAGCGGGATTCGAACCGGATGTACGTGCCGGTCCAGATCGGCTGAGCACAGCCGCCACGCAGTAGAAAACAGGGCGTGTCGCCAACGGCGGCACGCCTTTTTTTGTCGTGCTGCCCGCAGTTGAGCGGCGTGCCGTTGCGCTCACCGCAACAACGCTCGAGGGGGCGGCCAACGATTGCTGCGCCGGGACGGCAGCATGCAACGGCCTATCACGCGGCAGCGCCCGGACGCAAGCCCCCCGACATAAACGTTCGCGCATTGCGCAGTGCCGATGCTCAAAATCTAGGCGGGAAAAATGGCTGCCGCGGGTCCGACAGCCCTGAATCCCAAGACTGGCGCGGTCGCTTGCGACTAGCAGCGATTCATGGCTCAATTTCGCCACTTGAATGTCCACTTGCCTCACCGTCCCCTTTGTCAAACAACAAAAGCAGCCGGCAACCCGGCGAGGCCGAAATGCCCGACAAGGTCAACGCCGCGGATTACTCTGACCTCAGCCCGGAGCTGGTCGAAGTCGTCCGCGCATTGCAGGCATCCCTTACCGAAAAGCGCGTGCGCCAGCAGATCCAGTCAGTGGATGCGGAGCGGCCGTCGAAACTCGAAACCGAATTCAGCGCGCAGCAGGCCAAGCGCGCCGGCCGGCCCGAAGTCGCCAGCCACCCGCAACTGCTTGCGGCGCTGGTGGAATCCGCAGACGCCGGCATCCTCAGCGAAACCTGGAATGGCGTGTTGATGACATGGAATCGGGGTGCGGAGCGCATTTTCGGCTATAGCGCCGCGGAAATGGTGGGCAATACCCGCGCCTGCCTGATACCGGAATTCCTCAAGGACGACGACACCAAAGTCATGCACCAGGTGGTGGAAAGCAAGGCCATTCTGAGTCGCGAAACAGTCTGGCAGCATAAGGACGGCAAGTTTGTGGACGTAGCGGTCAGCTTCGCGCCCATCGTCGAGAATGACAAGGTGGTGCGCCTGACCGTAGTGGTAAACGACATCACCGATCGCAAGCGCATGGAGCGCGCGCTGATGGAAAGCGAGCGCAAGCAGCGACATCGTGCAGCGGAGCTCAAAATCGTGCTCGATGCAGTGCCCGCCGCGGTCTGCATCGCCAATGACGCGGAATGCAAGTCGATCACGGGCAATCGAATGGCCTACGATCTGCTGCGGCTTCCTCAAGGCAGCAATCTGGCCGTCCCCGAACTCGACGGCGCGAAAACCGCGCCTTTCCGCATGTTTCGCAACGGCCGCGTACTCGAAGCACACGAACTCCCGGTGCAAATGGCCACCTTCCGCGGCATCGAAGTACGCGACTTCGAGCAGGACATCGTCTTCGACGACGGCAGCATCCGGCATCTGGTCGGCAATGCCGCGCCGTTACGCGATTCCAACGGGAAGGTCTATGGCGCCGTCGCGGCGTTCATCGACATCACGACGCGCCGGAACATGGAAGAACAGATCCGGCGCATGGCGCATTTCGATTCCCTGACCAGCCTGCCGAATCGTATCCTGCTGATGGACCGGCTGGAACAGGCCCTGGCGATTTCGCAGCGCAATCATTCCAAGACATCGGTCATCTTCATGGATCTCGACCACTTCAAGGCAATCAACGACAGCCTCGGCCATCACGTCGGCGACATGCTGCTGCAGCAGGTGGCGGAGCGTATCCGCGGCGCGCTACGGGAAGTGGACACGGTATCCCGGCTTGGCGGGGACGAGTTCGTCATGGTATTGCCGGAACTGCGTCACACCGAGGACGCGACGACCATTGCGCAGAAACTTCTGCATGCGCTGGACGAGGACTTCTTCATTTCCGGCGACAGGCTGCGCATTTCACCGAGCATGGGCATCAGCATCTATCCGGATCATGCAGCAGATGCCAGCACCCTCATCCGCATTGCCGACAAGGCCATGTATCATGCCAAGCAGGCAGGCAGGAATACCTACCGGTTCTATGATGACGCAATGAAGGGCTGAGCAGCCCCGTCGCGAGCCCTTGGCGGCAGCCCAGGCAACGCGTGTCCGGAGACGCGCTACGCGGTCATCAATCTCCTGATTTAATGATGCACCGGGCGCAATAGCGGCTTGCCGACGCCGATTATCGAGAATGAAAGCTTTCTGCACATTCACTAAGACGCCGACTGCAACTCGCGAAAGGTTGGCTAATGGTCAAGGAGGATGGAATATATCCGGTCAAACACATTCGCTGACCGGGCGCACGCGCCTGGCATCGCGTGGACACGACCGCGATCGCGCCCGCGCGCCGGACGTGCGTACGCCAAGTCCGTGCGATCCAATCCGGTTGCGCCGCACGCTCAAGAGTCGGCGCTGACGAAAAGCAACCACAGCGTCCTGTCCTGCACCTTGATCTTTCCTACATGAGCCGCCCGAACAGCCAGATTATTGCCTTAGTCGGATTCGGTGCCGCCCTGGTCCTGCTCGGCGGCATTGCTACCATGTCATATTTCAGCCTTCAGGGCCTGGTCGAGCGCATGCTCTGGGTGACGCATACGCAGGAAGTTCTGCGGGAAACGGAAGCAGTGGTTTCTTATCTCAAGGATGTGGAGTCGGGCGACCGAGGCTATTTGATTTCGGGACGTGCAGAATTCCTCGCCACGTACCACAATGCGCTGGTCAACATTCCCGTCCATCTAGACCGGTTGCAGGACCTCACCGCCGACGAGCCCGGCCAGCAAGAGCGCGTGCGAGCCCTCCACCAGCTCAGCCACAAACGCATGGAACAAGCAGCGCTCTTCCTCAAAAACGCGAGCCGCGCGCATATCAACGTATCGGAAACGGCGCAGCAACACATCATGGCCGGCAAGATCACTATGGATGAAATACGTGGAATAGCGGTTGAAATGCGTGCCAATGGACAGAATTTGCTGGCGGAACGCGCCGAAGAGTCGAAGCTTGGCTTTCAGAAATCGGCCACGATCATAATGTTCGGAACAGTTGCCAGCTTTACCATTCTCATCGGCGCATTGATTCTCCTGCGCAGGGAAATCGGCCAGCGTACTCGTGCCGAACGGGCTGCACGCCAACATGCGACAGAAGTGGAAAGTCTGTACAACCAAGCACCCTGCGGATATCACTCGGTGGACAACGACGGCATCTTCGTACGGATCAACAACACCGAACTATCCTGGCTGGGCTACGCCCGCGAAGAAGTTATCGGAAAGCTCAAGTTTATCGACATTGTCGCGCCCGAATGCGTGCAGATAGTGCGGGACAATTTCCCCACGCTCATCGAAGGCGGCATTACGGTCAATCTCGAATACACCCTGGTGCGCAAGGACGGTACGACGTTCCCGGTATCGGTCAATGCCGTGCCGCTGCTCGATGCTTCCGGTAAATTCGTCATGAGCCGCACGACCATGTTTGACATCACCGCCATGAAGGAGGTCGAAAATCGTCTGCGCATGGCCAATGCTTTTCTCGATGCGGTGGTAGAGAATATCCCCAGCATGATTTTCGTCAAGAACGCGCAATCGCTGCGTTACCTGCGCATCAACCGGGCCGAGGAGGAACTGCTCGGCATTCCCCGCGATAAGCTGATCAACAGCACGGACCATGATTTTTTCTCCCCGGAACAGGCGCAGTTCTTCAACGCCAAGGATCGCGAGGCCCTGCAAAACAAAGCCGCCGTCAGCGTATTCGAGGAGCAGGTGACTTCCGCTGGCGTCACGCGGTCGCTGCGTACGCGCAAGATCGCCCTGCGCGATACTCAGGGCGAGGCGCAGTATTTGCTGGGCATTGCGGACGACATTACGGAGCAAAAGCGCACCGAGGAAGCCATCCGCACGCTCAATGCCAGCCTGATGGAGCGCGCCAATCAGCTCGAAGCGGCCAACAAGGAACTGGAAAGTTTCAGTTACTCCGTGTCCCACGACCTGCGCGCACCCCTGCGGGCCATCGACGGTTTCAGCAAGATCGTCGAGGAAGAGTACGGCAAGCAGTTGGACGAGGAAGGCTTGCGCCTGCTCAGGGTTGTCCGCGAAAACAGCCAGCGCATGGGCATCCTGATCGACGACCTGCTGGCGTTCTCGCGGCTGGGCCGGCAACCGCTATCCCGCGAATGGATGGACATGAAATTGCTGGCAACCAGTGCGCTTGCCGAGGTCCAGGCTGCCGGTTTCGGCGGCAATGCCCGAGCGGTGATCCATGACCTGCCGAGAGCCCACGCTGACCCGGTACTGCTCAAGCAGGTCTGGATCAATCTGCTTTCGAATGCGGTCAAATACTCTTCGACCAAGTCAGAGCCGCACATTGAAGTCGGATTCATTGCCCCGAAGAATGCAGACGATCAGGCGACCTATTTCGTCAAGGATAACGGCGTCGGGTTCGACATGCGTTACTACGACAGACTGTTTGGCGTGTTTCAGCGCCTGCACCGCGTAGACGAGTTTTCCGGAACCGGGGTCGGCCTGGCCATCGTTCATCGACTGATCGCCCGCCACGGCGGTCGCGTATGGGCTGAAGCCGAACTGGATCAGGGCGCGACATTCTATTTCACCCTGCCGGAGGGAGGCAATGATGACGGACTTTGAACATGTGGAAATCCTGCTGGTTGAAGACAGTCCTGCGGACGCCGAGCTGGCAATGCGCGCACTGAAGAAGAATAAATTGGCCAATAAGGTGATATGGGTACGGGACGGCGAAGAGGCGCTGGACTTCATTTTCTGCAGAGGTCCCCATAAGGACAGGACCAACGGCACGCCCAAACTCATCCTGCTCGACCTCAAGCTGCCCAAGGTCGACGGCATCGAGGTGCTGCGCGCCGTCAAGGCAGATGCCAGAACCAGGGCCGTGCCGGTGGTCATGCTGACATCGTCGCAGGAAGAACGCGACATCGTCGAAAGTTACCAACTCGGCGTCAACAGCTACATCGTCAAACCTGTCGATTTCGACAAATTCCTCGAAATGGTTTCGCAGGTCGGGCTGTACTGGTCGCTGATGAACAAAGTCCCCCAGGCCGGCTGATTGATGACCTGCATTCCAATCCTGACCAGAGAAGAATTGCGCGCCCCGTGAGCGATAGCCTGCGCATCCTGATGGTGGAGGATCTGGAATCCGACGCCGAGCTCGAACTGCGCGAGTTGCGGCGCTCCGGCCTTGTCTTCGATGCCCGGATCGTCGAGACGGAAGAGGATTTTCGACGTGAGCTCGACAGCTTCGTGCCGGACGTCATCCTGTCCGATTTCTCCCTGCCACGCTTCAGCGGCATGGCGGCGCTGACCATTTCGCGCGAACTGCGGCCGGATATCCCCTTCATTTTCGTCTCCGGCACCATAGGCGAGGAAAACGCCGTAGGCGCGTTGCGCAGTGGTGCCACCGACTATGTCCTCAAGACGAACCTGAGCCGGTTCGCCTCGGCGGTTGGACGGGCGATATCGGAAGCCACGGAAAAGAAGGCAAGAAAGCAGGCGGAAGTCAGGGCGCAGGCGTTGCAAACGCAATTTTCGATGTTCATGAATCACCTTCCGGCGACCGCATTCGCCAAGGACATGGACGGCAGGTTCGTATTTGTCAATCCAACTTTCGAGTCCCTGGCCGGCAGCCGCACCGGAAACATTCTGGGCAGGACAACTGCCGACCTTTATCCGTCCGAGTATGTCCAGGCAATCGCCGCCAACGATCGCAAGGTGATGGAGGAAAAACAACCCTATCGCACGGTCGAAAGGGTCACCTTCGGTGGACCCGACCGGCACTTCCTGGTGTCTAAATTTCCGATCCTGGTGGATGAGAATAAAGTGGCGCTGATGGGCGGCATTGGGATTGACATTACCGAGCGCCTACACATGGAGCAGGCACTCAAGGACAGCGAGGAGCGCTTCCGGGGCATCGTCGACACAACGGAGGAGCACGTCTGGGAATGCGATCTTCAGTTCCTGTTGACTTACAGCAATCCGGCGTTGGCAAGAATCCTCGGCTACCAACCGGCCGATATGATCGGGAAGAGCTGGTTCGACCTTCTTGAGAACGAGGACGCCGGAATCCAGAAGCGGGCGATGGAATTACGCACTGCGCAGCGATCGGGCTGGCGCGACGTCGTAGTCAAGGCTCGTCACCGGGACGGCAGCGTCAGATGGCTGGAGAGCAACGGCATGCCGTTGCTGCACGAGAATGGGTCGCTGACCGGCTTTCGCGGCGCCGATCGCGACATTACCCAACGCGTACTGCAGGAACAGCAATTGGCCCGCTTGTCGCGCATTCGCAACGTGCTGGGCAGCTTCTCTTCCGCGATTATCCGTCTGCGCCAGCGCGGAGAATTGCTTCAGGAATTTTGCAGGATCGCCGTAGAAGTCGGTGGAATGCGCATGGCGTGGGCCGGACTGATCGAAACGGATGTGGCATCCTTGCGGCGCGTTGCCTCCCATGGCGCGGTCGACGGATTTCTCGACAGCTTCGACTTCTCAATCGCGCCGCGTGCGCCAGCGCGGGATACCCTGGCGGCAGTCGCGGTACGCCACAAGGCGCAGAAAATCGTCAACGACATCGACGGCTTCACGGACCTGCCGTTCTGGAGGGAAGAGGCATTGCGGCGCGGATATCGCTCGGCAGCTGCGCTGCCGTTCATGTCGGGCACAAAAGTGGCCGCAGTAGGCGTCTTGTTCTCGTCGGAAGAACATTTCTTCAACGAGGACCAAATCAATCTGCTTGCCGATCTGTCCGCCGATGCTTCGATTGCGCTCGAGCATATGGAGAAACAGGAACGCATCGACTACCTATCCTACTACGATACCGTATCCGGAATTGCCAATCGCACCTTGCTCTTGGAACGGCTGCAACAGTTCTTGCATGAGGCCACAAGAAACAACAGAAAGCTTGCATTGATGATTCTGGATATCGAACGCTTCCGGTTCATCAACGATTCGATGGGTCGCGGGGCCGGGGATAGCTTGCTGAAGGCAATTGCCGATCGACTTTGCCAGACCCACGATGCCGAGCGGGTCGGCCGGGTTGGCATGAACAGCTTCGCCATTATCCTGCCCAACGTGACCGACGAAATCCATGCGTCCCGCCTGATCGAGGAAAAGCGCAAAGCGCTGCTGCTAAGTCCGTTCATCATCGACGGACGCGAGTTGCGGGTGGCCGCCCGTTGCGGCGTGACTGTCTTCCCGCATGACGGAAGTGATCCAGAATCGCTAATGCGAAATGCGGAGGCCGCGCTGACGCGGGCGAAGCAGGCAGGCGAAGCCGTTGTGTACTACACCCCCAAACTGAATGCCGACGTTGCCGAGCGCCTTGCCCTGGAAAACAATCTGCGCCAGGCGCTGGAGGAACACCGCTTCGTGCTGCACTACCAGCCAAAAGTCAGTCTGGCGACGGGCGGCATCGAGGGATTCGAGGCGCTGCTGCGCTGGAGCGACCCGGAATTGGGACTGGTTCCTCCGGCGCTTTTCGTTCCCATCCTGGAGGAGACGGGAATGATCCGCGAAGTCGGCAATTGGGCATTGATCGAAGCGGCGCACATTTACCGAAAATGGCGCTCGGCAGGCCTGGCCGCCAGGCGCATCGCGGTCAATGTTTCGCCGATCCAGTTGCGCCAGCGTGATTTCGTGGATTTCGCCCTGCAGGTTTTCGCGGATTATGGACCGGATCACGGCATCGACATCGAAATCACCGAAAGCATGATCATGCAGGACATTGAGCGGAGCACGGAAATCCTGCGTGCATTGCGCGATGGTGGCGCCAGAATCGCCATGGACGATTTCGGCACCGGCTATTCCTCGTTGAGTTATCTCGCCCGACTGCCGATCGATGCGCTGAAAATAGACCGCTCCTTCATCAGCACCTTGACCGAACGCCAGGACGACGTTGAAATCGCTTCGGCGATCATTTCCATGGCCAAGTCGCTGGGACTGAGCACGATCGCCGAGGGAGTCGAAACGTGCGCCCAATCCGATTTATTGCGCACACTCGGCTGCGACCAGATCCAGGGTTACCTGATCAGTCGTCCGCAGCCGGAAAGCGAAATTCTGAAACTGCTTGCCTGCAGTTAGACGCCGCGCAGGAAATCGAAGTCGCAGCCGCCGTCCGCTTGCAGGATGTGCTCGTTATAGAGCCGGGCATAACCTCTGGGGGGCAAAGGCGGCGCCCGAAATCCCTCGCGACGCCTGGCCATTTCCGTTTCGCTGACCAGCAGATCCAGTCGCCTGTTCTTGACCGACAAGCGGATACGATCGCCGCTTTTCACCAGCGCCAGTGCCCCTCCCGAAGCAGCATCCGGCGTTATATGCAGAATCACGGTGCCAAATGCGGTACCGCTCATGCGTGCATCGGAAATTCGCACCATGTCCTTCAGGCCTTTTTGCGCCAGCTTCTTGGGTATGGGCAGGTAGCCCGCTTCCGGCATACCCGACGCGCTGCGCGGCCCGGCATTCTTCAACACCAGAAAATCGTCCCCGGTGACATCGAGGTCGGGCAAATCGATGCGCGCTGACAGATCCTCCAGCGACTCGAACACCACTGCCCTACCCTCTTTTTCAAACAGGCCTTCATCGGCAGCGGCCCGCTTCAGGATTGCGCCCGCGGGCGCCAGGCTGCCGAACAGCGCGACCAGCCCGCCTACCGGTGATATCGGAGCGGCCCGGGAGCGGATGACACCACGGTCGACGAACGGGACCGGACGATCCAGGCGCGCACCCAGCGTTTCTCCGGTGACGGTCATGCAATCGAGATGCAGAAGATCCTTGAGCTCGAGAAGCAAGGCACTCATGCCGCCCGCAGCGTGAAAATCCTGCATGTAGTGACTGCCGGTGGGCTTCAGGTCGATCAGTACCGGCGTTTCGTCGGACAGTCTGTTGAGTTGCTCGAGGGAAATACGCACGCCCGCGCGTCCAGCGATGGCAGTGAGATGGATGATTGCGTTGGTAGAGCCGCCAATGGCCAGCAACACACGCATCGCGTTCTCGACCGATTTTTCGTTGACGATTGCCGACGGTCGCGGGCCGCGCGTCTTGATCATGTTCATGGCGCAAACGCCGGTGGCCTCCGCCGCGCGAATGCGGTCGGCGTGCACGGCGGGAATCGCCGCCGTATCCGGCAGGCTCATGCCGAGCGCCTCGGCGACGCAGGCCATTGTGCTGGCGGTTCCCATGACAGCGCAGGTCCCCGCCGTAGTGGCCAGATTGCCTTCGATTTCGTCGATACCCTCGTCGCTGACTTCACCGGCACGATACTTACCCCAGAAGCGACGGCAGTCGGTACAGGCGCCCAGCCGCTCACCACGGAAAGGCATGGCCATCATCGGGCCGGTGACCAACTGGATGGCCAGTACATCCGCCGAAATTGCACCCATCAGTTGCGCGGGCACAGTCTTGTCGCAGCCGCCGATCAGCACGACCGCATCCATCGGTTGCGCACGCACCATTTCTTCGATATCCATCGCCATGAGGTTGCGGAACATCAGGCTGGTCGGACTCAGGAACACTTCGCCCAATGAAATGGTCGGGAAATCCACCGGCAGTCCGCCGGAGCCGAGCACGCCGCGCTTAACCGCTTCCACCAACTCCGGAACGTAGCGATGGCAATTGTTGAATCCACTCGCCGATTGCGCGATGCCAACGATGGGCCGGTCCAGCATTTCCTTCGAATACCCCATCGACCGGGCAAAGGAACGCCTCAGGTAGGCGGCAAACTCGGGGTCGCCGTAATTGGTCAGGTTGCGGCGGATGCCATGCTTGTCGTTGTTGTCGGCCATGATTTCGGAGTCGGGAATTGGACCCGCTATGATAGGTTCACCGGCCGTTTCGCGCCAATCGGAGTTTACGAGCGGCCAAGGATTCCGGCAGCACTCGCGTCAGCTCGACGATCGGACGAGCACGCCGATCAGGTGGACTGGTTTGGGCCGCGAACGCTCAGCGCTTGCGAATGAGGCGGAGATCCTGCTGCGATTCCGCCTGGGGGATCATCGCAGCATCCGTGACCGGGCTCAGCTTGTGCGGACGCGAAGCACGACCAAGCCAGATGTGCCACCCCATCAGCACTGGAATGCCAAGGCCGATCATCCAATGCACGGTGGACACCGTCGAGCGCGTCGATTCATCGCCGAGGTAATACAAGCCGTAGCCGGTCCCCATCAGGATCGCAAGCAAGGTAAAAAAGAAGGCGCCGGATATCCGGTTGCGGCGACCGGCCCAGGCGCGCCGCACATGGCCCGGCATCACGCTGCCGAAACCGATCAGGAATATGGCGGCGCACAAACCATGAGCGCATAGCCACCATTTTTCCAGCGGATGAGGTCCCTCGCCGAACGGGCCTTGTATGCGGACGAAATAATGAAACAGCAACCACAGCGCGCCGGATAACACCAGCAACGAGCCGGAAGCATACAGGTAGGTCTGATGCCATCTTCCCAGGCGCATCGCGGGCGGCGTCATGTCTGCCCGCCGATCACGGACAGGCGATCATGACTGAGCAGGAAGCCACTTGCGCCGAAGCTGGACAGTACGGCTTGCGCATTGTCTTTCATCAGGTACACGGCCTTGGCCAGCGCATCAGCGAGCGCACAAGTGCCCGCACGCACCGATGCCGAGCGTGGTCGGCGCGGCGACGCCATGCCGTGCGGATGCAAGATCAGTCCGCTTGGCGACAGGCCGCGCGACGGCGCATAGCGCGCGGAAGTCGCCAGGGCCGCATCTTTTAGTATCGCCGTCGCCCCGACATGCGAGGGACGGCCGGGATTGCGAATCTGCACCGGGACGTCTTTATCCCCGAACGCGCGCAGGTCGCCGCCGGCGTTGACCCAGCCCGCAATCCCTTCGTGAGCCGACAGGACATCGACGGCGCAATCGACGGCATAGCCCTTGGCGATCCCGCCCAGGTCGATCGCCAGTGCACGATGAAAGAAGACGCGATTGCCGGGCAACAATTCGATGTCGCGAAAGCAGGCCGCCGGATCCAGCGTGGCGTCGGTCATTCTCGGCAACGCGCGGTGCGCCATCATGCCGCCGCCGATGCTGACATCGAACACGCCCTGGGTCGCCTGCGAAACGCGGCCGGCAAGATCCAAAACCGTCCATGTCGCTGCATCGACTGTCACCGCGGCAAGATGGGCGCCGCGGTTGAGACGGGTGACATCGCTGGCGTCTGAATGGAAACTCATCAGGCGATGAATGCGTTCCATGGCCTCGAACGCCTCGCCGGCGGCCCGATGCAATGACGCTTCGTCCGTCCCGTCCAGGACGATTTCGACAAGCGTACCGAGCAACGGGCGCGCCCGCCTAGCTTTTGCGCAAAACACGGTCATAGGTTGCAAGGATACGTTTCACCCCTTCGGTTACATGCCGGCAGGACAGTGTCGCACCGGAAATATTCTGGATATCCGTTTCCAGCATGACCGGATCCGCCGCGGACTTGCCGACAAACTGCGATTTCCATTCCGGATAGCGAATCTGCGAACCGTAGGTTTCCCGATACTCGAGAACCTCGATCTGCCTGACCTTGCCGTCTGGCGCGATCGCGATGGCGTAGGTGATGAATTCATGCTTCCCATAGACTTCGTCGATGATGAAGTACCCGGCCGGCTTGCCGTTCTCGACGACCGCCCAGAGCGGCACTTCGAGCAGGCGCACGCGCACGCCCGCGGCCTTCTCGATTTCGCGCGCAAGATCCTTGCTCAGCTTGAGATCGCGGCGTTCGAATTGCGCCGCGGCGCCGAAAATCAGCTTCTGCGCCTGCTCGACCGTCATGTATTGCGTGGCGTGAACGGACGCCGATGCAAAGATGGCGATCGGCGCCGCAACGAATCGTATCCAGTCCTCGTGTGCCGCCATGTAATCCTCAGAAGTTGTATCCGACCTTGAAGCGAACTTCCTGCTTCGTTTTCTCGATCAGGTGTAGATTATCGTCGGTTTGCCCGGGATAGGCTTCACCGCCACCGCGGATCTGCGGCAGCCATGTCAGCGTCGCCCACCACTGCTTGCTGGCGTAATGCACATTGGGTCCAGCCTGAACCGACCAACGCTCAAGGCCGATTTCCGTTTCGTGCTCGTCTTCGTACAGCATTTCCAGGCCGACGAACCATTTTGGCGCGATGCGATAAGACACGCCCAGCGCACCGGTAAACCCGATCTCCATTTCCGGATCCGTCGGCCAGTCGAAGCCGACAGGCAGGTTGTCGATCGGCTTGCGTCGCGCGATCGTATTCTCGATGCCGACGTTGCCAACCAGAATCAGCTGATCGTCGAGGAAATACTTCTGCAGCAGCAGTTTCAGTTCCGTGGAAAAAATGTCTTTGTCCTGACCCGAATGCGGATCGAGGGTCTGGTACGACATGGAAAAATAAGTGGTCAGGCCGATCGGGTCCTTTGCGGCGCTCAGGAAATTATACTTAAGCGCCCCTTCCATTCCGGAGACCTTGAAGCCATATTTCTTGTCGCCCGGAACATAGCCGTCGATGAGGATGCCGGATGTATCGATCCCCATGCCGAGCAGACTGATCTCCCCTGCGAACCGGTCCGTAAAGCCATACTCGATTTCGGTCTTGTAATCCCACGCGCGGTAATGCCCTTCACCCTTGTCGCTGCGCATCGTCACCCATTGCACGACCTCCAGCGCGCCTGTGGGCAACGGCTCCGCGCCCTTTACATAGCCGAATATTTCCTCATCCGCGCGGCTTTCCTGTGCGGCCAACCCGCCAACGAGCAGCAGCGCGAGCGCGATTACCCACGCACCTGATAGGTCCGTTCGTCTTGCCTTCATTGAGCCCCCCTTGATTCATTGATGTCGGCCACTGGCGTCGGGTGGATCTTCCGAACGCGGCCGATCGAAATATATTACGAATGAGAACGATTCGCAATACCTATCTCGCTCGAGGTAGCAGAATCTGGTTACCGGCGCTGAATCGCCGATTCAGGCTGATGCACGAATCGAGGGGGACGAAATGCAGTTCAGTGCGCGAACTACGGCACACCACTGCAAGGGGTGACAAGTATTTGCCAGGCGCGGGACACCAAGACGATGCCGTGCGCGATCGCTCAAATCATTTCGATGATCGTAGCAGTGGCCTGGCCGTGACCAATACACATCACCTGCAGGCCGAACGTTCCGCCCTTAGCCTCGAGCCCGGCGATCATTTTTGCCATCAGGCCGGCGCCGGTGGCGCCCAGGGGATGCCCGTGGGCAATCGCACCGCCCCAGGGATTGACCTTGGCCATGTCGGGCTTCAATTCCTTCGCCCACGACAGCACGACCGTTGCGAACGCCTCGTTGATCTCGATCCAGTCCAGATCGCGAATGCTCAGCCCAGCCCTCTCCAGCGCGAGCCGCGAGGCCGGAATGACACCGGTCAGTTGCATGGTCGGATCCGATCCGAGCGCAACCCGCGCACGGAAGCGCGCCTTTGCCTTCAGACCGTCGGCCCGCGCCGCGCCGGCATTGGCAATGAGCACCGCCGAGGCGCCATCCGATATCTGGCTCGAATTCGCCGCCGTCACCACGCCCTTTCCTTCCGGGCGGAACGCCGGTTTGAGTGACGCCATCTTCGCTTCGTCGATCGGCGCACGCACGCCCTCATCGCGATCCAGGACCATGCTCGCACCATCGGGCGCCACGCCTTGCGTTGGGATCAATTCGCAATTCAGCCCTTCGCGTTGCGCGAGCGCCGCGCGACGGTGGCTCTCTTTCGCAAAATCATCCACGGCCTCGCGCGACAGCCCCCATTTATCGGCGACGCGCTCGGCACTCTCGCCCTGATGGATCAGGTCGTGGCGTCTGAGCAGTTCGGGATTAAGCGTCTCGAAGCCCTTGACCGGATTGCCCAATCCCAAATCGAGGAACATCGGTACACGGCTCATGCTTTCAACGCCACAGCCGATGACGTAGTCCATGTCGCCGGCGGCAACCGCCTGGGCGGCAAAATGAACTGCCTGCTGGCTCGAGCCGCACATCCGGTTCAGCGATACGCCTGGCACCTCGACCGGCAGTTTCGAAAGCAATACCGCGAGGCGGGCCGGGTTCGCCCCCTGCTCTCCGGCAAGCGTGACCGTGCCATCAATGACGTCCTGGATTTTGCGCGCATCGATGCCGGCACGATCGACGAGACCATCGATCACGTGCGCCAGCAGTGCGTCGGGACGGCATTCGCGCAATGCTCCGCCGCGCCGGCCAAACGGCGTGCGCACGGCTTCGACGATGACGGCTTCCTGCATTTCGCGCATCCTTTGGCAGCTGCTCAGCCGGGTTTGCGGCTGAAGCGGATCGTACCCTTCTGCATGCCCTCGGCAACCACCGAAATCCCACCTGCCGCGATCATCCATTCCAGACGGTGGTCGCGATACTGGCGCACTACCTGCCCGCTCTTGAGCATCGCGCCCAGGTCGGGCATCTTTTCCAGCATGGCGTTCATTTGCGCCTTGACCTTCGCCACGCTGTCGCGCTGGTTCACGCGCTCCATCCAGGCCAGCAGCCGCGACCCCTTCGGGGGCAGATAACCGTAGCCTGCCGAGCGGTTCAGGTAAGGAATTACCGACAGATCGCCCCAGCCGAAAGTTTCGCCATTGAACCAGGCGCGATCGCCGAGTTCGCCCTCGAGCCAACCCTGCAGTTGTTCGATACTGCGCCTGCCGTAGGCCACCAGCCTGTCGGCCAGTTCGCCAGTCGCGCGCTGGTAGCGAAGGACTTCGAAGGTTCCCCAGTTATTCGGTTCGTACTGCGTATCCATGACGTCTTCGATCATGCGTACCCGCGCCCGTTCGGCCGGCGCCTTCGGCAGCAGCGGTGGGTTCGGCCATTTCTCCTCGATGTATTCGAGCATGACCGTGGAGTCGTACACACGAAAATCGCCGTCCACCAGCGTCGGCACCTCGGCCCTGGGATTCGCGTCGACAAACTCTCCGCCGGCCTTGCCCATCGACATGCCGTCCGGAATCGAGGTTTCGAATTCGAGCCCCTTTTCGTTCAGCGCGATCTTGACCTTCATGGCATACGCAGAAAGCGGGTGTTCGTAGAGCTTGAGCATGGATACTTCCTTCTTTGAAATTTTCCGAAGTCTGCCGACTTGCGTCTCAAGTAGTGAGAACGACCTTGCCGGTGACGCGCTTGTTGAGCACTTCATTGAGCGCTTCCGCAGCCCGTTCAAGCGGATAAGTGGCGTGGATATGCGGCTTGATTTTCCCGGCCGCGTACATTGCCATCAATTCCCAGTTGTTCTCGCGATTGAGCTCGGGCTCGTTGCGGGTGAACGACCCCCAGAACACGCCCACGATCGAGCAGCCCTTGAGCAGCGTCAGATTGAGCGGGACTTTGGGGATGTCGCCGGCGGCAAACCCCACCACCAGGAAACGGCCCTTCCAGGCCATGTCCCGCAATGCAGGTTCGGAATACGGCCCACCCACCGGATCGTAAACCACATCCAGGCCTTTGCCGGCGGTGATGGCCTTGACCCGCGCGCGCAGATCTTCGGATCCGTAGTTGATCAACTCGTCGGCACCATTGTCCCGGCACACCTTCAGCTTCTCATCGCTGGACGCGGCCGCGATGACGCGCGCGCCCATTGCCTTGCCCAGCTGGATTGCCGCAAGGCCGACACCGCCTGCGGCACCGAGCACCAGCATGGTCTCGCCGGCCTTGATCTCGGCCCTGTCCTTGAGTGCGTGATACGACGTTCCGTAAGTGAGCACGAACGCGGAAGCCGGAACGAAGTCCATGGCGGCCGGAATGGGAATGGTGCGATCCGCATCGACCACCATTTCTTCGGCGAAACCGCCCCAGGTGTTGAAGGCGATGACCCGGTCGCCTGGCTTGACGCGCGTGACGCCTTCGCCAATTTCCTTGACTATGCCGGCCACTTCGCCGCCGGGCGAAAATGGCATCTCCGGCTTGAACTGATATTTGCCCTGGATGATCAGCGTGTCCGGAAAATTCACTCCGCACGCCTTCACGCTCACGACCACTTGCCCGTTGCCCGCCTTGGGAGAAGGAACCTCTTCGACGACGAGTTTTCCGGGTAGCCCGTATTCCTTGCAAAGCACTGCTTTCATTCAATCCCTCAGTTCTTCAGAATATTTTCGACCTGGCGCCAGCCTGCATCGGCCATCGGCCGGGCGCGCTTGCCCTGCTCCAGCGCATGCGCGCTGGCGGCCGTGCCATCGACCACGCGGCCCATTATCCCCTGCAGGATGCCGGCCAGGCGGAACATGTTGTACGCCATGTAGAAATCCCAGTTGGGAATGTGGTCGCGCCCGGTCCGGCGGCAGTAAGCTGCGACGTATTCCTGCTCGGTTGGAATGCCAAGCGTCTTGAAGTCCACGCCCATCATGCCGCGGAACTGTCCGGGCGTCAGACGCCAGGTCATGCAGTGATAGGAAAAATCGGCGAGCGGATGGCCTAGCGTGGACAATTCCCAGTCGAGCACTGCGAGTATCCTCGGCTCGGTCGGGTGGAACATTACGTTGTCCAGGCGGTAATCGCCGTGGACGATCGTGGTCTCGTCGCCCTGCGGAATATTCTTCGGCAGCCACTCCATCAGATTCTCCATCGCTTCGATGCGCTCGGTTTCCGATGCACGATATTGCTTCGTCCAGCGATTGATCTGGCGCTCGATGTAATTGCCGGGCTTGCCGTAATCCGCGAGCCCGAGGCTTGCATAGTCCAGCGAATGCAGCAGCGCGATAACGCGATTGAGTTCGTCGAAATAGGCGCCGCGCTGCGCCTTGTCCATTCCCGGCAACGCGGGATCCCAAAGTACCCGCCCTGCCACATAGTCCATGACATAAAACGCAGTGCCGATGACCGCGTCGTCCTCGCACAGGCAGAAGGTTTTCGCGACCGGAAAACCACTGCGGTGCAGTGCGGTGATGACGCGATATTCCCGGTCGACCGCGTGCGCCGAAGGAAGCAGCTTGCCGGGCGGTTTGCGCCGCAGGACGTAGCGTCGCCCGCCAGCCTTGAGCATGAACGTGGGATTGGATTGACCACCCTTGAACTGCTCGACTTCGAGCGTGCCCGAAAAACCTTCGACGTGCTCGCGCAAATAACGCTCGAGTTGCGTGACGTCGAAGCGATGCCGCTCCGGCTCGGGCATCGTACCGATGAAGTCGTCGTGCATGTTTTCTCGTTTTCCTCGCTCAGACGAGC
>JBDTRK010000031.1:0-31758 GCA_039931685.1 Betaproteobacteria bacterium
AACTGACCCTGATCCATGAATTCCTGCAACGGCTGCCGAAGCAGCGCCTGGCGCGAGTGCGCGCGCAGTTGCAACGCGATTTTGGCGGCAGCCCGGCCGAGCGCAGCGAGCGCATCGCGCTGATCGGGTTGCGCGGCGCCGGCAAATCGACGCTGGGTGAAGCGCTTGCCGTCGATCTCAATGTGCCGTTCGTCGAACTCGACCGCGAAATCGAGCGCGAGGCGGGCACCGGCCTGTCGGAAATATTTCTGCTCTACGGCCAGCAGGGCTATCGGCGCTACGAACAGCGCTGCCTCGAAAAAATTCTGGAAAGCCAGCCGCGCTGCGTGATTGCCACCGGCGGCAGCATTGTTTCGGAAGCGACGACTTACGATTTGCTGCGCTCGTCCTGCTTCACCGTGTGGCTGAAGGCGAAGCCGGAGGAGCACATGGCCCGCGTCATGGCCCAGGGCGACACGCGGCCGATGGCGGGTAATACGCAGGCGATGACGGACCTGAAACGAATCCTGCAAAGCCGCGCGATGCTGTACGCACAGGCCGATGCCGTGGTCGATACCGCCGGCCGCAGCCTGAAGCAAAGCCTGAAAGACCTCAAACGCACACTCGCGACCTGAGGTGAGGAGAACAACATGAGCGCAGTACCCGAACATGCAACCGGCGCGCAGCTGCCCACTACCTACGATACGCATCCGGATCGCTACCGGCACTGGCGGCTCGCCTTCGACGGCAGCATCGCCACGCTGGCAATGGACGTGAATGAGGAAAAAGGGCTGAAACCGGGATACAAGTTGAAGCTCAATTCCTACGATCTGGGCGTGGATATCGAACTCTACGACGCGCTCAACCGCATTCGATTCGAACACCCGCAAATCAAATGCGTGGTGATCACCAGCGCCAAGGAGCGCATGTTCTGTTCCGGCGCGAACATCTACATGCTCGGCCTGTCGACGCACGCCTGGAAAGTCAATTTCTGCAAATTCACCAACGAGACGCGCAACGGCATGGAAGACTCCAGCCACGACGGAGGGCTAAAGTTCCTGGCCGCGGTGAACGGCACCGTGGCAGGCGGTGGTTATGAACTCGCGCTCGCCTGTGATGAAATTCTCATGATCGACGACCGCTCCTCGACGGTCAGCCTGCCGGAGGTGCCGCTGCTCGGCGTGCTGCCCGGCACCGGCGGACTGACGCGCCTGACCGACAAGCGCAAGGTGCGGCGCGATCTCGCCGACGTATTCTGCTCGACCCCGGAAGGTGTTCGTGCCGATCGTGCCCGCCAATGGAAGCTGGTCGACCATGTCGCCCGTCCGCAGCAGTTCGGCGAAGCGACGCGCGAACGCGCCCAGGCGCTGGCCGCGCAAAGCAAGCGGCCCGGCTCGGGCAAGGGCGTGCCACTGCCGCTCCTTGATCGCGCGATCGACGACGCGGGCTACCACTATGCCAATGTCGATGTGGACGTCGACCGCAAGGTGAGAACGGCGACCATCACCGTGCGCGCGCCCGATCAAGAGCAGCCACGGGACATTGCAGGCATCCATGCCGCGGGCGCGCAATGGTGGCCGCTGCAAATGGCGCGCGAACTCGACGATGCCATCCTGATGTTGCGCACCAACGATCTGGACATCGGCACCTGGATACTGAAAACCCGCGGCAATGCCGACGCAGTGCTCGCATGCGACCAGGCATTGTTGCAACACCGCGACGACTGGTTCGTGCGCGAAACCCTCGGCCTGTTGCGTCGAACGTTGGCGCGACTGGACGTGTCGTCGCGCACGCTGTTCGCCATCGCCGACCGAGGTGCCTGCTTTGCCGGCACGCTGGCGGAACTCGTGCTCGCAGCCGATCGCAGCTATATGCTGCGGGCCGAGGAAGGCGAAGGCGATGCGCCCATGTTGGTGTTGTCGGAACTGAATTTCGGCGCGCTGCCGATGGTGAGCGCCCAGAGCCGGCTCGCCAACCGATTCTGCGACGACAAGGACGCGGTTGCGGCGACACGGACGCATGTCGGCAAGCGGCTCGATGCCGCCAGCGCCGAGAATCTTGGCCTCGTTACGTATGCGCCGGATGACATCGACTGGGACGAAGAAGTACGCATCGCAATCGAAGAGCGCACCAGCCTGTCACCCGACGCGCTGACCGGCATGGAAGCGAACCTGCGCTTCACCGGCCCGGAAACCATGCACACGCGCATCTTCGGGCGGCTCACCGCCTGGCAGAACTGGATTTTCAACCGCCCGAACGCGGTCGGCGACAAAGGCGCGCTGAAAGTGTTCGGTAGCGGGAGCAAAGCCAGTTTCGACTGGGAAAGAGTTTAGATTGGAGTAATCGATGAGTATCAACTACAGCGAAAGAATTCCCAACAACGTCGACCTCGCCAACGACCGCACGCTGCAGCGCGCGCTCGAGCACTGGCAGCCGCGCTTCCTCGATTGGTGGAAGGAAATGGGTCCGCATGACTTCGCTTCGGCGGATGTCTACCTGCGCACGGCGGTCGGCGTGGACGCGCAGGGCTGGGCAAGCTATGGCGCGGTAAAAATGCCGGACTATCGCTGGGGCATTTTCCTGGCAGACCGGATACCTGATCGCACCATCGGCTTCGGCGACCATTTCGGCGAGCCGGTCTGGCAACAGGTGCCCGGTGAACTGCGTTCACAGTTCCGCCGCATCATCGTCACCCAGGGCGACACCGAGCCCGCCTCGGTGGAGCAGCAGCACTTGCTCGGACTAACGTGTCCGTCGCTGTACGACCTGCGCAACCTGTTCCAGGTCAACGTCGAGGAAGGCCGCCACCTGTGGGCGATGGTTTACCTGCTGCACGCGCACTTCGGCCGCGACGGCCGCGAGGAAGCCGAGGAACTGCTGTCGCGACACTCCGGCGACGTCGACAAACCGCGCATCCTCGGCACCTTCAACGAGCCGATCAGTGACTGGCTGTCGTTTTTCATGTTTACCTATTTCACCGACCGCGACGGCAAGTTCCAGCTGAAGAGCCTGGCCGAGTCCGGCTTCGATCCGCTGGCGCGCACCTGCCGCTTCATGCTGACCGAAGAAGCGCACCACATGTTCGTCGGCGAGACCGGCGTCTGGCGCGTTGTGAAGCGCAGCCTCGAAGTCATGAAGGAACTCGGCAGCGATGACCCTGCCGCCGTGCGCGCGCAGGGCGCGATCGACTTGCCGACGATCCAGCGCTACATGAATTTCTGGTTCACGTCGTCACTCGACCTGTTCGGCTCCGAGGTCTCGTCTAATGCGGCGAGTTCGTTCGCCAGCGGCATCAAGGGCCGGCCGGATGAAACCCAATACGAGGATCATGTCTGCAGCGACGCGACTTTCGTGCTGGAAACGCCAAAAGGCCAGGAATCGGTCAGCCTGCGCAACGCCATGAACGAAGTCATGCGCCAGTCCTATATCAAGGACTGCGAACTCGGCCTCAAGCGCTGGAACCTGCAGATCCAGCGTGCCGGACACGAGTTGCGCTTGTCGCTGCCGAGCCCGCGGTTCCGCCGGTCGATCGGCGCCTGGGCGGGCGTGCCAAACGATCCGCAGGGCAAGCCGCTCGCGCGCGAGGAATACGAGCGGCGCATGCAGGAATGGATTCCAAGCGAGGCCGATCGCGTCTTCGTGCACAGCCTGATGAAGCGTGTCGTGGAGCCGGGAAAAATGGCGGGCTGGATCGCGCCGCCGGATCGCGGGGTCAACAACCTGCCGGTGGACTACGAGTATGTGAAACTGAACTGAGATTGGATCAGGCATGACGCACGCGAGATGATTTGCGCGTCGTCGAACGTACCCGCTACCGGCGGCATGCTGGGAGCAAGAAGTTCCTGGGCGCTGGCTACAGTTCGCGCGAGGCCGGAGAGGGCGTGGCCTTCGCGCCGCAGGCGTTCAGCCACCGACTCGCCTATATAGCCCGTTGCCCCCGTCATGGAATACGTCATCGTGCCATTCCCGGACGAAAGTCGGCGCCGCGATTCTACAACCGCGGCGCCGATCCCGGTCCCGTTCGCTCAGTTCAGATCGAACAACAACACCTCGGCGTTGTCGCCGTTATCGATGACAACTTCGGATTCGCCCTCGATCTTCAGCGCGTCGCCTGAGCCTAGCGGCTGGCCGTTCACCCGGACGCTGCCGCGCGCGACATGTACATAGGCCTTGCGATCCGGCGCAAGTCCATGCGTCACCTTCTCGTCGCCGTCCACCAGCGCGGCGTAGAGCTGCGCATCCTGATGCACCGTCACCGAACCATCGCGCCCGTCCGGCGAGGCAACCAGGCGCAGCTTGCCGCGCTTTTGCTCCGAGCCAAAGAATTTCTGCTCGTAGCTCGGCTTGATGCCAGGCGCTTCCGGTTCGATCCAGATCTGCAGAAAGTGCACGCTGTTCGTCGCCGACGGGTTGTATTCGCTGTGGAACACGCCCGTGCCGGCGCTCATGCGTTGCACGTCGCCCGGGCGGATGACCGAGCCGGTACCCATGCTGTCCTTGTGCTCCAGCTCGCCGTCCAGCACGTAGCTGATGATTTCCATGTCGCGATGCGGATGCTTGCCGAAGCCCTCGCCGGGCGCGACGCGGTCTTCGTTGATTACGCGCAGCGGTCCGTATCCCATGTGCCTGGGATCGTGGTAACCGGCAAAGGAAAACGTGTGGAAGCTCTTCAGCCAGCCGTGGTCGGCAAATCCCCGTTCGTTGCTTTTTCTCAAGGCGTTCATTCGAATCTCCCGTTGGGCCGCGCCACCATCGGCAAGGCCTGTTTCCGATGCAACCAATATAGGGACAAGAGGCCGGGATTGTTAGCGGAAGGTTTCGAACCATTCCATCGAATAATTCGAATGTCGGACCGCAAAAACAATTCGGACTACCGAGTTAAGCGGCGTCGATTCAGCCTTCGGACTCGGCACCGAGCCGCCCGCGACCCGTACTGCGGCAATTCGACCGGCTTCGAAGTCCGGCCTCGGGCGCAATCAGCGACGACGGCGCGGCGTGAAAGCGGGAGAGCTTAAAGCGTCTGTCCCGTCACGCTTTCGCGGCGACCGCCTCGATCTCCACCAGAATTTCCGGCTTCACGAGTCCGGGAACGACAAGCAGCATGGACGCCGGTCGCGCTTCGCCGAGATAGCGCGCGCGCACCGCGACATAGTCCTTGATGTCTTGTTCGCGGACGAGGTAATGGGTCACTTTCACCAGGTCGTTCACGCCCATGCCGGCCTGGGCGAGGATGGCCAGGATGTTCTTCCAGGCCTGTTCGGCCTGCGCCGTGACCCCTTGCGGATAAGTCCCGTCCGGCATCAGGCCGGGCGTACCCGCGGTGAAAACCCATCGTGCCGCCGCCGGCGCTTCCACACCATCGCTGTAAGTGCCGATCTTCTGTGCAACCCCGATATTGAGCAACTTGTTCATGCGCTTTCCTCCCGTTGCGACTCGCCAGGGACTATAGCGAAAAAAAACGGCAAGCACGTTCGCACTTGCCGTCGTTCGCTGCCACGATCGTGGCGTGACGCTTACAGTTCCTTGTGCGGCGCCGCCACCGGGCCGCCACCGCCCGCGGTAAGCGGCACATCAATCTCGCCGGCGTCGGCCATGTGTACCGTGCGCATCAGCACCGTATAGATGGTCGGAATCACGAACAAGGTCAGGAATGTTCCAAACACCAGTCCGCCGACGATAACCCAGCCGATCGCCTGGCGGGATTCCGCGCCCGCTCCGTGCGCAAGCGCCAGCGGCAAAGCACCCAGCACCATCGCACCAGTGGTCATCAGGATCGGCCTCAGGCGCAGCGTGGCGGCCTGTACCACGGCCTCGAATTTTTCGATGCCCGTGCTGCGCAACTGGTTGGCGAACTCCACGATCAGGATACCGTGCTTGGTAATCAGGCCAACCAGCATGACCAGTCCGATCTGGCTATAGACGTTGAGCGTGCCGCCATTGCCGAGCAACGAATTGATCCACATCATCAGCAACGCGCCGGTCAACGCCAGCGGCACCGTGAACATGATCACGAACGGGCCGACGAAACTTTCAAACTGGCCGGAGAGTACGAGGTAAATGAAGACCAGCGCCAGCACGAACGTCAGGTACAACTGGCCGCCGGCTTCGCGGAACTCGCGCGCCTGGCCGTCTAGGTCGGTGATGGTCGTGGGGGGCAGTTCCTCCTTGACGGTCGCATCGATTTTGTCGAGCGCCTGTCCCAGCGTATAGCCGGGGCCGACGTTGCCGTTGATGACCGCAGCGCGCAGTTTATTGAAGTGGTTCAACTCTTTCGGCGCTACCGCTTCGCGGATGGTGACCAGGTTCGATAACTGGTTCAGTTGCCCATCCCTGCCACGCACGTAAATCGAGGTCAGATCGGTCGGCTGCATGCGCTTGGAATCTTCCATTTGCACGACAACGTCGTACTGCTTGCCTTCGTGCTTGTAACGGGTGACGTCGCGGCTTCCAAGCAGCGTCTGCAGCGTGTGTCCGATGGTATCCATGGAAACACCAAGGTCGGCGGCCTTCTCGCGGTCAATGTCCACCGCCAACTGCGGCTTGTTGAGCTTGAGGTCGGTGTCGAGCGCGATGATGCCCGGATACTCGCGCAACTTGCCCATGACCTTGTTGACTTCCGACTGCAGCTCCTCATAGCTGTTGCCGTAAATCACGTACTCGATCTGCTTGGTCAGGAAACCCTGTCCCAGCGAAGGTGGATTGAGCGCGAATGAAAGCGCGCCAGGCAGGCCGCCATAGAGCTTCGGCCCAAGCTCCTTGGTGATCGCCATCTGGCTGCGGTGGCGCTCGCTCCACGGTTTCAACACCGCGAATGCGATGCCAAGGTTGACCGGATTGGGTCGGTCCAGGCCGGGCGCGACCACCGCAAACATGGTGGAAATTTCCGGAATCGACTTGGTGATGGCCTCCACTTCGTGCATGTAGCCGTCGGTGTACTGCATGGTCGAGCCTTCGGGGGTGATCACGAAAGCGAGGAAAAGTCCGCGATCCTCAACCGGTGAGAGTTCGGATTTGAGCTGTTTGAACACAAACACCATGCTCGCGAGCACCGTCACGAAAATCAGACCGATGATCCAGCGGTTGCGCAGCGTGAAGCGCAGGATCGCGCTGTAGCCGTTGTTCATGCCTTCGAAGAAGCGCTCGGTATACGTGTATATCCAGGTATGGCCGGGCTTGAGCAGCTTGGAGCACATCATCGGCGTAAGCGTCAGGGCCACGAAACCGGACACGAGCACCGAGGTGGCCACGGTCAGCGCGAATTCGGTGAACAGCTTGCCGGTATTGCCCGTCATCAACGCCAGAGGCGTGAACACGGCGGCGACCGTAATGGTCATGGCGATAACCGCAAAGCCGATCTCCTTGCTTCCCTGGAAAGCCGCCTTCAGCGGCTGCATGCCTTCTTCAATATGGCGATGGATGTTCTCCAGCACCACAATGGCATCGTCGACCACCAGGCCGATGGACAACACCACACCGAGCAGCGTGAGGGTGTTGATGGAAAACCCCATCGCCTTCAGGAACGTAAAGTGGCCGATGACGGATACCGGAATCGCCACCGCCGGAATCAACGTTGCTCGAACGCTGCGCAGGAACAGGAAAATGACCAGCACCACCAGCACCAGGGCTTCGCCCATGGTGGTATAGACAGCCTTGATCGATTCTTCGATGAACACCGATGTGTCCACTGCGACCCAGGCCTTCATGCCCGGCGGCAAGGTAGCCTGCAACCGCGGCATCAGCGCCTTGACGCCGCGCGCCACCTCGAGCGTGTTGGCCGTGGACTGCTTGACGATACCCAGGCCGATCGCCTCGTTGCCGCCGACGCGCACGATCTTGCGGTTTTCGTAGGGCCCGGGCGCGGCATAGCCGACATCCTTCAGACGGACCGGGTACCCCTTGGCCGTCGAAATGATCATGTTGTTGAAGGCTTCAGGCGTGCGCAGGTCAGTACGCGGCTGCACGGTGAACTCGCGCTGCGTGCTTTCGATGCGCCCGCCGGGAGACTCAACATTCTGGCTATTCAGCGCGTTTTCGACATCTTGCGCAGTCAGGCCCTGGGCGGCGAGCCGCTCACGATCAATCCACACGCGCATGGAGTACTTGCGCTCTCCACCGATGATGACCGAGGACACGCCGGTCAGCGATTTGAGCGGATCGGTCAGATAGCGATCGGCGAAATCGCTGATCTCCATCGGAGTATGGCGGTCGCTGGCCACTGCGATCCAGATGATCGCCTGCGCGTCCGCTTCGATTTTCGACACCACGGGCTCGTCGATGGTGGCCGGCATCTGTTTGCGGATCCGCGCCACGCGGTCGCGCACGTCAGCAGCCGCAGCATCGACGTCACGGCTGGTCAGGAAGGTAACGGTAATCTGGCTGACTTCCTCGCGGCTGTTCGACTTGATGGTCTTGATGCCTTCGATGCCGGACAGGGAATCTTCAAGTGGCTGGGTCACCGCGCTTTCGACGACCTGCGCGGTCGCACCCTTGTACACCGTGCGCACCGAAACAACCGGGGGATCGATGTTGGGATACTCGCGCACAGCCATGCGCGAATAGGAAAGGAAGCCCATCAGCACGATGACCAGGCTCATCACCGTGGCCAGAACCGGCCGTTTGATCGATATTTCGGAGAGAATCATCGTCCTGCCCCTAGAGTGATTGGCGTCGCGTTCAGCTCTTGGCTGCCGGCGCGGCGGCAGCCGGTGTGGCGGGCGTAGCGCCGATCACGGAAACCGGCGCGCCGTCCTTCAGTTTGATCTGTCCGTCGGTCACGACGATGTCGTTGGCCGCGAGACCCTTCAGAATTTCCACGGTGCCAGGCGCGCGATTACCGATATCGACCTTGGTCAGCACCGCCTTGCCGTCAACGACCCGGAACACGAAACTGTCCTTGCCCTGCGGCCAGATCGCCTGTTCGGGAACCACGACCGAATTCGGACGAGTGGCGAGCGTCACCGCAACGCGCACGAACATGCCAGGCTTTAGTTTGTATCCCTTGTTCGGAATGCGCGCGCGCATGGCTATGGTGCGAGTACGTTCGTCCACCACCGGCTCGACCGCGTAAACGCGGCCTTTGAATTCCTCGTTAGGATAGGCTTCCACTCGTACCGCAATTTCCTGGTTCGGGCGCACCTTCGACAGGTAGGTCTCGGGAATCTGGAAATCGACTTTGATGGAGCTGACGTTTTCCAGCCGGACGATATCGGTGCCGGCTTTGACGTAAGCACCCGGGCTGACCAGGCGCAGACCGACGATGCCGGAAAATGGCGCCCGGATCACCGTCTTCGCGAGGCGCGATTCGGCTTCATCGACATGGGCCTTTAAGCGCGCGACATTGCCAACCTGCACATCAAGGGCGTCTTTGCTGATGAAATTCTGCTCATGCAATTCCTTGGTGCGCACCAGGCGCTGCTCCTCGGTCTTCAAGTCGGCGCGCTGCGCCGCCACTTGCGCTTCGTATTCGCTCGGATCGAGGGTCACCAGGCGCGTGCCGGCGCTGACCGCCTGGCCTTCCTGGAAATGCAATCCGACGATGCGGCCGTCAATTTCAGGCCGGATGATCACAGACTCTTCCGCGAGCAGGGAGCCCACCGCCGACACATCATCAGACACTGCCGATATCTTGACCGGCTCCGCCCTGACCGGCAATCCTGGTTTTGCCGCTGCTACGGGCGCCGGTGCGGCCGCCTTCGACGCGTCGGCCTTGGGCGCGGACGCCGCGGGGTCGCTTTTCGAGCCACAGCCTGAAATAAACGCCGCGGTGACCAGCGCCGTCAGAATCGTTACATTACGAATGGTCGGCGTATTCACAACGTACCCCTGATAATTGCGGTCGACGGCTGCTGGCAGCCGCTACAGCTGGTCAAGAAAATATTTTGCCAGCGATCACAATCCTCGCTGGCAGCGGTCCGTCGGAGTTGTTTTCTGGATGCAGGAAATCCCGGCGGTATTGTTTTGCTGACCGATCAGTCAGTTATTTTTTTAAATGATAGCCGAGTTTCCACGTGGCCACCATGAGAATTTCGCTGGACGCACTGCTGGTTTTGGATTCCATCTCCCGTAACGGCAGCTTCGCCGCCGCAGCAGAGGAATTGCACCGCGTACCTTCGGCGATCACCTATACCATCCAGAAGCTCGAACAAGACTTGGAGGTCAAGCTGTTCGACCGCAGCGGCCACCGCGCACGTCTGACCGACGCTGGCGAGGCCTTGCTCAGGGAAGGGCGCCATCTGCTGCGCGCCGCCACCGACCTGGAGTGCCGCGTCAGGAACGTCGCGGTCGGCTGGGAGTCCGAGCTGCGCATCGCCGTCGACGACCTGCTACCGACAGAGCGCCTGTTTCCGCTATTAAAGGATTTCTACCGCGAGGCGTCCGGGACCCGCGTGCGGCTAACGATGGAGGTGCTCGGTGGCTGCTGGGATTCCCTGCTGGGCGGGCGCGCCGACCTGGTCATCGGCGCGCCCGGCGACGCGCCGCCGGAAGGGATGCTGGCTGCCGAACCGATGGGAAGCTTCGAGTTCGTTTTCGTCGTGGCGCCCGAACACCCCCTGGCCGCCGTGAAGGGGCCCTTGTCGGCGCAAGACATCCGGCAGCACCGCGCAATATCGATAGCCGATACGTCCCGCAGCCTGCCACCGCGCACGTCGGGACTGGTCGATGGTCAGGACGGGCTGACGGTCCCGACGATGCGCGCCAAGGTCGCCGGGCAGATCGCCGGACTGGGTGCAGGCTACCTGCCCTTGTTGTGGGCAACCCCCCACATCGCGGCCGGGAGGCTGGTCAGGAAAGAGGTCGAGGCTTCGAAATCGATGACCGAAGTCTACCTGGCGTGGCACCCGCGCCAATCCGGCAAGGCGCTAAAGTGGTTCCTCGACCGGCTGCGCGACAAGGCCGTCCAGCAATACGTCCTGGGGGAGTCGGGAACCTACCCGTCGACCGGCGCCTGACGCTTCAATTCGACTTTCCGCGCCGTGTCGCGGGGCAAATGCGGTGCACTGCCAGGGATTGGCGCGCCGCGCGCGCCTGCTCGATTTCGGCCCGCACATGCTCGATGTCCAGCGCGGCGATTCCATCGAGCAGCCTCGCCAGGTTGCCCGCCTCCGGCAGGCCCGGCTCGAGATACATGACGATGCGCCCGCGGAAGATCGCGGCCGCGGTCGATTTCAGCCCGAACAGGTCGAACAACCCACGACGATTGCCGGGCACCTGTGCAAAGGCGACGCCAGGGCGCTTACCGAGGACATCGCGGGCAAGTGCGGAAAATACGGCCGCGTCGCCATCTTCGATAAAGCCGATCACCGCCGTGTCATGGTCGGACACGAAACGATCGAACCCGGCTTCGTCGATAATGTCCGGCGCCACGGATTAACTCACGAAGGTGGAGCGGCTTCGGCGGCTTCCTGCGCGGCGATGTCGCGGTGCACTTCCGCCATGTCGACCTCCTGCACTTTCTTGATCACCGCTTCCAGCCCCGACGCCGGCAACGCGCCCGGCTGCGAAAACAGGAGGACTTTCTCGCGAAATACCATCAAGGTCGGAATCGAACGGATCTCGAAGTGCCCGGCCAGTTCGGGCTCTTCCTCGGTATTCACCTTGGCGAACACCACGCCTTCATGCTTCTCGGAAGTCGCCTCGAAGACCGGCGCGAACCCGCGGCAGGGCCCGCACCACGGCGCCCAGAAATCCACGATGACGGTATCGTTGCCGGTCACCACCTGCTCGAAATTCTCCTTGGTCAATGCGATCGTCGACATGTCCGGGCTCTCCTTGGCAGCCCCTGGTTGTTGCGTTGGTTACTCACACTATGTGGTGACTTGGTCGTAAAGATCAACCGTGCCTTACATCGCCGGCGGGCACGAAGCGGCCGAAGTGCAGCAGGATCGCCGGCAACACCAGCAGATTGAGCAGGGTCGAAGTCGCCAGTCCCCCTACGATGATGGTGGCCATCGGACCTTCGATCTCGCGCCCGGGCTCGCCACTGCCGAGCGCGAGCGGCATCAGGCCGAGCGCGGTGACCAGTGCCGTCATCAGGATGGACGGCAGGCGCTCCGCGGCGCCGCGCAACGCGGTGTCCGCGTTCCACGGCAGCCTTTCCACGTCGACCAGATGCTGATAATGCGACACGAGCATGATCGAATTGCGCAGCGTGATGCCGAACAGCGTAACGAAGCCGACCAGCGAGCCAAGCGACATCCAGCCACCGCTGGCGAACACCGCGATCACACCGCCAATCAACGCGAAAGGCAGGTTGACGAAAGTGATCAGCAGGTTGTGCAGATTGTTGAAGGCAATATAGAGCAGCAGAAAGATTCCGATACCCGCGAGCGCCGCATGCAACAGCAAGTCGGACCGCGCCTGTGCTTGCGCCTGTGCCGTGCCGGTGTAGACCGCGTAATTGCCGGCGGAGAGTTTGACCTGCGCGCCGACGCGGGCCCGCGCGTCGCGCTCGAACTGCTCGATGTCGCGCCCGCTCGCGCCGGCGGTCACGGTCTGGATGCGCCGCCCACCATCGTGCAATATCTTGTAGCGCCCGCCGGTGACCGCGATGTCGGCGACATCCCCCAGCCTGACCAGTCGGCCATCGGGATTGCGCAGCGGCAGCGCGGCCACTTCATTGATGCGGTTGCGGTGTGCCGGGTCCAGGATGACCACGAGGTCGATGGTCTGGTTGCCACGGAAGACCTGCGCGGCCTGCGCGCCGTCGTACGCCGTCTGTACCGCTTCCAGCACGGCGAGCGGTTGCAGGCCGAGCGCGGCAACACGCTCGTGGCGCAGGCGAATGGACAACTGCGGCGCGCCGGGTTGCGCCTGGATTTGCACGTCGCGCGCGCCGGGCACTTTGGCAAGTTCCGCGGCGATAGCAAGCGCATCGCGATCCAGCAAGTCGAGCGACGAGCCGTATAGGTTCACCACGAAGGGCGCCGCATAGCCGGTGATGGTTTCCTCGATGCGCTCGGTAAGAAAGGTGTTGACCGCGAAGGTCACACCCGGGAATGCGCCGCCGCGCTGCCCCGCGAGCGTTTCACGGATTTCCTGAAGGATGCGCACCTGCTCCTTGCCCGACAATGCGCCGATCTCGACTTCGAATTCGCTGTAATGCGTCCCGAAGGTATCGGCGCCGTTTCTGGATCGCCCGACCCACTGGGCCACGGACTTGACGCCTTTGATAGAGCCGATCGCCGCGGAGACCTTCTGGCCGATGCGCAGCGATTCGGCCTCGGACGTTCCGGGCACCGCCGACATGTGCATGATGTAATGGCCTTCGCGCAGCGCCGGGATGAATTGCCCGGAGAACAATGGCAGCAATCCGATGCCCATCGCAATGAGAATGCCGGTCGCGCTGATCACGCGTCCCGGATAGCGCTCGATGCGGCCGAGCAGGGACAGATATTTCGGCTTGAGCCAGCGCACGAACGGCGGATCCTCGGCCGTGAGCTGCGCCCGCGACAGCAGCAGGTAGCACAGTGCCGGGGTCAGCGTGACCGCGATCAGAAGCGAAGCGAGTATGGAGAAGATATAGGCGAGGCCGAGTGGAGCGAAGAGTTTGCCGGCCACGCCACCCAGCGTCAGCAGCGGCACGAACACCAGCGCGACGATGAAGGTCGCATAGACCACGGAACTGCGCACTTCGATCGAAGCAGCCAGTACGACTTCCCAGACCGGAAGCGGCTGCGGCAAAGCCCGGTTCAGGCGCAGGCGGCGGAAAATATTCTCGGTGTCGATGATCGCATCGTCGACGACTTCTCCCAGCGCAATGGCCAGGCCACCCATCACCATGATGTTGAGCGTGACATTGAAATATTCCAGGACCAGTACCGCAGCCAGCAGGGACACGGGGATGGCCGTGGCGCATATGAAGGCAGTGCGGGCATTGAACAGGAATAAGAACAGCACCACGATCACCAGCGCGGAACCGATAAGAATGTCGCGCTGCACGTTGCGCACGGCGGTCTCGATGAAATTGGCCGGACGAAACAGTTCCGGGTGCAGCTGGACACCTTCTTTTTCCAGCAGCGGTTTGAGTTCGGCGATGGCGGTTTCGAGATCCTGCGTAACCGCGTGCGTGTTCGATCCGAGCTGGCCCTGCACCATCATGAACACGCCGGGCTTACCATCGATCGCCGCGGCACTGATGGAGGGAGCGGCGCCCTCCACGACTTGCGCCAGATCGCCGATGCGTACGGCACGGCCATCACGATAAGTCAGCACTGCACGCGCCACGTCTGTCACCGCTTCGGGCTGCACATCGACCTGCAACAGAATGTGCTGGTTCGGCGTTCTGACGAACCCTGCGCCGGCCACGCCGGTGGCATGACGCGCGGCCGTGACGACGTTCTCCAGCGCCAGTCCGAAACGATGCAGCTTCTCCGGATCGACCTGAACCTGCCACTGGCGCACATCGCCGCCGAAGACGTTGACTTCCGCGACGCCTCGCACCGCAAGAAGATGCGGGCGAATCACCCAGTCGACCAGGGTGCGCAATTCCATCAGGCTGCGCGTGCCGGAGGTGATGCCGATGCCGAGCACAGTGCTGGCCGACGAAGTCAGTGGCGTCATCGCCGGCACGATGCCCTTGGGCAACAGCGCCGCGAGCGCGCCGATGCGCTCATTTACCACCTGCCGGTTGCGGTAGATATCCGAGCCGTCCTGGAAGTACACGTGCACCACGGATAATCCCGGAATCGACTGCGAACGCAGGCTCTCCAGTCCGGGCACGCCGGCCAATGAATATTCGATCGGCTGCGACACCTGGAATTCGACCTGCTCGGCAGACAATCCAGGCGCCTCCGTCTGGATGACGACCTGGCTGGGCGAAAATTCCGGAAACACATCGAGGTGCGCCCGCGACAACGTGAACAGTCCATAGACGACAATGGTCAACGCCAGCGCGACGATCACGCCGGGATAACGTATGGACTGGCGGACGATGTAGGAGATCACCCCACCCCCCGCCCTCTCCAGCAAGCTGGAGAGGGAGCCGGATGCCGTAGTCGTTGTGCAACCGGTAGTTCCCTCTGCCTCTCCGCCCTCAGGGGGGAGAGGGCCGGGGTGAGGTGGGTGGGTGGCTCAATCCTCATTCTCGTTTCGGATCTGGTACTTCAGCTCCTCGGACAACAGCAGTTGCGCGCCGCTGACGACGACTTCGTCATCGGCATCGAAACCGGCGGTGTTGAACCAGCCGCCTTCGAATTCGTCCGCAGTGGACACTTCAAAGCGCGCGAAAGTCTGTTCGTCGTCTTTGACGTAAGCCCAGGCCTTGCCGGCATGCCAAACCACTGCCGACGCGGGCACCACCACGCCGCTCACCAGCGCGCCGCCTTGCCTGACGCGGGCCACAACGCGCATGCCGGAACGCAGTCCGACGCCATTGACCAGGTAGAAATAGGTTTCACCGGGAAACGCCGGATCGATTTGCGGCGACCCGGCCACGAAGTTGGCGGGCTGCGTCCTGTCTCGCGCCATCGCCGGCGCGACGGCAATCTTTTGGCGCAGGACTGATCGTGACAGATCGTAGGGAAATACGATCTGCACCAGAAACGCGGTTTGCCCCAGCAGCGCGCGCATGGTCGGCGAATCGGGATCGACCGCCCAGCGTGTCACCGCCTCGCCCCAGGCGCCGCGGATCGCATCGCGAATGCTGGCGACCGCCTGATCGGCCGCCGCCTGCCGCGCGAGTTCCGTTTGATAGCGCGCCTGCGCAGACTTCATGGCCTGCTCCGACACGTTACGATCGTCGCGAAACAGGCTCTCCATGCGCCGCGACTCGGACTCGGCGCCGGCAAGTGTCGCGCGCGCCGCCCTCGACTCGGACACGGCGGCCAGGTAACGACCTCGCAGTTCGGCCAGCGGTTGCAAATTCACCACGATGCCGTACGCCTCGTAAGCCGCGTCTCGCTTCGCGGCTTTCAACGCTTGCACCTCGATGCCGGCGGCCTTCTGGCTTTGCGCCGGAATGCGCACGACAGGTCGCCCTTCCTCGATTCCTGCCGTAGAAACCGCCTGAATCTTGTCGTCGTGCTTTTCCGCCTGCGTGCCCAGTTCGTCGCGCGAGTAGTAAATCAGCGCCCAGGCCAGCACGACGATGATCACGGTCATCGCGGCGATCAATCCATGTGTGGGGCTTAGCTTCATGGTGCGCGCGATGCGCTGGCGCCGTTCGCCGGGGCGGGGCCGGTCATTCGTACTGCCGGCAACATCTCAAAATCGCCGAGCAGCGGGCGCTGCACCGCATCTTCGAGCTGCGCTACGGCCTGTCGCATTTCGACATGCGCAGCCTGCAGCAACGTATCCGATGCGAGTGTTTCGATGCGCGCGGCAACGCGCTGCAGGTGATCCGCCGCGCCAGCATCGAACTGCCGACTTATCCTGGATTCCTGCTCGAGCTGGACTTGCAGTTGATTCTGCGCCGCCGCGGTACGCTCGCGTGCCAGTCGGTATTGCGCGCCCGCGCGTTCGGCGAGCGATATGGCGTCGGACTGCGTAGCCGCGAATTGCTCCGCGGCCAGAACACGGCGCGCTTCGGCCTCGCGTATCGATGCCATCGCCTGCGCCGCCGAAGGCAGCGACATGCCGATCGCCAAGGACCAGATGTTGTCGCCCTGGTCCCAGGCATAGCCGGGACCCAATGTGATGTCCGGATTCTGCGCCGCCACGGCCGCCTTCACTTCGGCATCGGCGGCACCGAACTCGAGCAGCCTGCGATGTACGTCGAGACGGTTTCGCAATGCCATGCGACGCAGCGCACCGGCTTCCATGTCTATCCGTGGCGCAAGGTCGGCATCGAATCTTACAGTCATGTGCTCGAATACTTCGAGCGACAGACCAAGCGCCGCGGCCAGCTGCGCCTGTGCGCGCTGCTGCCTGGACAGCTCCTGGCTGCGCGCAAGTTCAAGCTGTGCGTAAGCCACGCGCTCGACTCCGAGCTCGCGTGCAGACAACATGCCCGCCTGCACGCGGCGCTCGACCAGGCCGAGCATGTCCTTGCGTGCGACGAGCTGCGCGTCGAGAGAGGCCAGTGCATCGCGACTCGCCTGCAGCTCGAAGTATTGGTCTCGCACGCGACCGCGAACGGCCCACGCCGTATTGGCCAGGTCGAGGTCGGCGGCGTCGGCGAGGAAGGCCCCGCGTTCGGCTCGCGCCGCGCGCTTGCCTGGCGCAACCAAAGGGATCTCCAGTTCCAGCCCTAGCGTCCAGGGCCCGGTGCTGTCAGGCAACGTGCGACTGTGGTATTCCGGTTTGACGCGCGCCGAACGGGATTGAGGCTGCGCGGCGGATAAGAACTCGGCGTGCGCCACTTGCGCCCGCGCCCGCGCAATGCGGATGTCGGGATGGAAGTACAGCGCGACCAGCGTCAGCTCCCGCAAGGACCATTGCGCCGGCGGCCAGGTCGCCGGCGCATAGCCGTTCGCCACCGCAAACCGCCTCAGACCGTCGACCTCACCTGAACGCGCCAGGTATTCCGCTGCGGCTGCGTCCGCGTCCAGCGGCCTCGGCGCATAGGGAATGGCCGAACAGGCGGCAAGCCCGATTACGGCGGCCAGGCAGGAAACAAGTCTCAGGTGCTTGGCGGACATCGCACCGCTCAATGCAGTTTGATATGCGGCTCGGTGCGCCGGGTGATGATGCGTGCCAGCGTGTCGAGGAAGACCTTGGTGAATCCGTGCAATGCGAATTCGTGCATCTTGTACAACGACAGGTACATGATCTTGGCGAACAAGCCTTCGATCATGACGCTGCCGCGCGTGACCGCGCCCATCAGGCTGCCGACGGTGCTGAATTTTCCCAGCGAGATCAGCGAACCGAAATCGCGATACTCGTATGGACGCAGCGCTTCGCCGCGCAGGTGCCGCGGCAACATCCGGTAAAGGTGCGAAGCCTGCTGATGCGCGGACTGCGCGCGCGGCGGCACGAAACCTTTCTTTTCCGGCCACGGACAACTGGCGCAATCGCCGAATGCAAAGATGTTCGGATCACGCGTGCTTTGCAGCGTTTGCCCCACCATCAGCTGGTTTATGCGATTGGTCTCCAGCCCGCCGATATCCTTGAGAAAATCCGGCGCCTTGATGCCGGCCGCCCACACCACGAGTTCCGCCGGAATCTCCTTGCCAGTTGCCGTCTTCACACCAAGCGCGGACACCTCGGTGACGCGTTCGCCGGTGAGCACTTCCACGTTGAGCTTCTTGAGCAGCCCTATGACGGCGTTCGACAGGCGCTCGGAAAGCGCCGGCAGGATCTTGGGCGCGGCCTCGACGATGGTGATCTTGATGTCGCTTTCGGGATTGATGCGATCCAGGCCGAAGGACAGGAATTCCCGGATCGTGTTGTGCAACTCTGCGGCCAGTTCCACCCCGGTGGCTCCCGCGCCAATGATCGCGATGTGCAATTGACCGGGATCCAGCGGGCCCTGCTGCGCGTTCGCCCGCAGGCAGGCATTGAGCAGTCGCGAGTGAAACAAAGCCGCCTGATGGGGATTGTCCAGCGAGATCGCGTGTTCGGCGGCTCCCGGCGTGCCGAAATCGTTCGTGGTGCTGCCCACGGCAATGACCAGCGTGTCATAGCCGATGGTGCGTGCCGGCAGAACTTCGCGGCCGGATTCGTCGAACGTCGGTGCAAGATGAATTTCATTTGCAACGCGGTCGACTCCGTCCATGCGCCCAAGCCGGAACTGGAAATGATGCCAGCGCGCCTGGTACAAATAATCGAGCTCGTGATCGTTCAGATCCATGCTGCCGGCGGCCACCTGATGCAGCAACGGCTTCCACAAATGGGTGCGCGAGCGGTCCACCAGCGTGATCATCGCCTTCTTGCGCCGTCCCAGTGTCCCACCGAGCCGGGTGGCCAGTTCCAGCCCGCCGGCTCCACCGCCAACGATGACAATGCGGTGCAAGTTTGATTTTTGTTCGATCGCCATCGCGATTGCCATGTCGGGGAAATTTACACGCTTGGATAGGGAGTTTAACTTGTTGCCGGCGGGGCTGCCCGAGGCACAAAAAAAAGCCCGCTGCGAGAGCGGGCCGGATTGAGACGAACATCCGCTGCTTCAGGCGGCGGCTACGCGTGCCGCAGGTTCCCGCAGCGTGACGAGTCCTTTTAGAGCCGCGCGATTTACCGCCGACAGGACCGCGCGCAAGGTAGCGGTGACGATGTTGCCGTGCATTCCCGCGCCATACAGTGTCTGGTCGCGACCGATGCGGATCTGCACATACGCTACTGCCGTGGCATCTTCACCACCACCTACCGCGTGCTCGTGATAGTTCATGACATGCACGTCGATGCCACAACCGTCGCACAACGCACGCACAAACGCGTCCACCGGTCCGTTTCCCTTTCCGGCGATGGCGATCTCGCGGCCGTTGAATTTCAGGCGCGCGGAGACATTTTCGACTTCCCCGTGGCCGGCTTCATGGGTAATGCGATGCTCGACATAGGCAAGAGGCCGCTCGCCTTCCAGATACTCCTTGTCGAAAGCGGCCTTGATCGCGGTCGACGAAAGCTCCTTGCCGGTCGCATCCGTAATGGCCTGGATCACCTGGCTGAACTCGATCTGCAGCAGGCGCGGCAGCGACAGGCCGAAGTCGCGCTCCAGCAGGTAGGCGATGCCGCCCTTGCCGGATTGGCTATTGACGCGGATGACCGTCTCGTAGGCACGGCCCAGGTCAGCAGGATCGATCGGCAGGTAAGGTACGTCCCAAAGGTCGGTTGCCTTGCGTGCGGCAAGCCCTTTCTTGATCGCATCCTGGTGCGATCCGGAAAAGGCCGTGAACACCAGCTCGCCGCCGTAGGGATGGCGTGGATGCACTGGCAACTGATTGCAATGCTCGACGGCGCGGATGACTGCATTGATATCGGAGAAATCGAGTCCCGGATCGATGCCCTGCGAGTAGAGGTTGAGCGCAAGCGTGACGAGGTCGACATTGCCGGTACGCTCGCCGTTGCCGAACAGGCAGCCTTCGATGCGATCGGCGCCGGCCATCACCGCGAGCTCGGCCGCGGCCACGGCGCAGCCGCGGTCATTATGCGGATGCACCGACAACACGATGCCCTCGCGGTCCTTGATGTGGCGGCCGAACCATTCGATCTGGTCGGCATAAACGTTCGGAGTTGCCATCTCCACCGTGGCGGGCAGGTTCAGGATCACGGGGCGTTGCAGCGTGGGCTTCCATACCGCATTTACCGCGTCGCAGATTTCAACGGCGAAATCCAGTTCGGTACCGGTGAAGCTCTCGGGCGAATACTGGAAAACCCACTCGGTCTCGGGCTGCCGACTGGCGCATTCGAGAACCACGCGCGCGCCCTGCAGGGCGATGTCGACGATGCCGGGCTTGTCCAACCCGAACACGACACGCCGTTGCACGGTCGAGGTGGAATTGTACAAATGCATGATGGCGCGTTTCACCCCACGCAGGGACTCGAACGTGCGCTGGATCAGCGGCTCGCGCGCCTGCGTCAGCACCTGCACGGTGACGTCGTCGGGGATCAATTTCTCGTCAATGAGCTTGCGCACGAAATCGAAGTCGGTCTGCGACGCCGCCGGGAATCCGATTTCGATTTCCTTGAAACCAGTCTTGAGAAGCAACATGAACATGCGCAGCTTGCGCTCCGCGTCCATCGGTTCGATCAATGCCTGGTTGCCGTCGCGCAGATCGACGCTGCACCAGACGGGCGGTCGGGAGATGACTTGATTCGGCCACGTCCTGTCAGGCAGGACGATCGGGGCAAACGGACGGTATTTTTGCGACGGATCTCGGTTCATGTCGTGTACTCGCGCGATGTTGATGAGCGACCCCCGCCGGGCTTGCGCCTGACGGGCTGGGGTACTGCGAGATTTGGAGTCAGTTTATGTGCGCGCGGGGCGCAGCAGCAGGCCGGTCAGCAGATTGCTGACAAGAAAAAGTCCAGATTGGCCATGCTGACGGGAATACATGTGCCCGACTATAAGCAGATTTTTCCGGCTCCGCAAGCCCCTACTGGGCGGATGGCGGGATCCCGGCCTTCCTGCGCAGCCTGTCCCAAGCCCAGACGACGTAGCCCGAAGCGGCGTAAATCGCGAACAGGCTGAAAAACACCTCTGGCAGGTTGCTGGTGACCTGCATCAGCGCCACGACGCTCAGGGCAATGATCACGACCACGCGAAACGGCACGCTCTTGCGCAGATTGATGTCCTTGCCGCTGTAGAAACGCACATTGCTGACCATCGTGATGCCGGCGAACAGCGTCAGCGCCCAGGCCAGCAGCGGCACGTCGGCGCGCGCAACGTCATAGGACTCCATCGCCCATACCAGCCCGGCAACCAAGCCGGCCGCGGCCGGGCTCGGCAACCCCTGGAAGTAACGCTTGTCGACCACGTCGATGTTGGTGTTGAAGCGCGCCAGGCGCAATGCCGCGCAGGCGCAATAGACGAATGCGGCGAACCAGCCCAGCCTGCCCATGCCCTTCAAGGACCATTCGTAGATCACCAGGGCGGGCGCCGCGCCGAAGGACACCATGTCGGACAGGCTATCGTATTCGGCGCCGAATTCGCTTTGAGTACGCGTCAACCGCGCCACCCGGCCATCGAGGCCGTCCAGCACCATGGCAGCGAATATGCCTTGCGCAGCCAGCTCGAACTGCAGGTTCATCGCCTGGACGATCGCGTAAAAGCCGGCGAACAGCGCACAGGTCGTAATGGCGTTGGGAAGCAGGTAAATGCCCTTGCGGCGAATGCCGGTGCGGCTGAGCCATCTGCCCTTCGGGACGGGATGGTTCATGGCCGTCTCATGCGGTGGCAGGCAACCGCGCGAGGATGGTTTCCCCGGCAAAAACCTTGTCGCCCACTGCGGCCTGGGCCTTGGCCCCAAGAGGCAGGTACACATCCACCCGCGAACCAAAACGAATGAATCCGAAGCGCTGGCCGCGCTTCAGGCGGTCCTTCGCGCTCACGTAACAGAGAATGCGGCGCGCGATCAAGCCAGCTACTTGCACGCAGGTGACGTCCGCGCCGTCATCGGTATGGATCCACAGGGCATTGCGCTCGTTCTCCAGCGACGCCTTGTCGAGCGCGGCATTGAGAAACTTGCCCGTGAAATACCAGCCCTTTCTGACTTCCCCATCTACCGGACTGCGATTTGAATGCACGTTGAATACGTTCATGAATACACTGATCTTGAGCGCATCGCGATCGAGGTAAGGATCCCGGGCCTTCTCCACGACCACGATACGTCCATCTGCTGGTGAGACGACGGCATCGACATCGGCGGGCAGGATGCGGGGCGGATCGCGGAAAAACTGCAGGATGAACAGCGTAACCAGCCAGAACGGAATGGACCACCAGCCCCACCCGACACTGACCACGATCGAGACGACCGCAGCGGCGGCCAGAAACGGCCAGCCCTCTTTGGCAATAATGGGATGCGGGTAGGAAGGGTTCATCGCAAAAAGCGTGGATGCGCGAAGAATGAAGGAGTGAACGTGTCAGGGCTAAATCGGATTGCGCTTTTCACTCATTCACCCATGCACTAGTTCTTGGTCTTGTCGACCAGGCGGTTGGCCTTGATCCACGGCATCATCTCACGCAGCTTGCCGCCGACGATTTCGATCTGGTGCTCGCGTCCGATGCGGCGCATGGCGCCGAGCTTGGTGGCGCCGGTCTTGTTTTCCAGCAGGAATTCCTGGGCATATTGCCCGGTCTGGATTTCCTTGAGGATCTTGCGCATCTCGTTGCGCGTCTCGTCGGTGATGATGCGCGAACCGCGGGTGAAGTCGCCATACTCGGCATTGTTCGATATCGAATAACGCATATTGGCGATGCCGCCTTCGTAGATCAGATCGACGATCAGTTTGAGTTCGTGCAGGCATTCAAAATACGCCATTTCAGGCGCATAGCCCGCCTCCACCAGCGTTTCGAAGCCGGCCTGGATCAGCGCAGTCGTGCCGCCACACAGCACGACTTGTTCGCCGAACAAATCGGTCTCGGTTTCTTCGCGGAAATTGGTCTCTATGATGCCGGCCTTGCCGCCACCGATCGCCGCGGCGTAGGACAGGGCCAGGTCGCGTGCCTTTTTCGACGGATTCTGGTGAATGGCGATCAGCATTGGTACGCCTCCGCCTTGCGCGAAGGTCGAGCGCACAGTATGCCCGGGCGCCTTGGGTGCCACCATCACGACGTCCAGATCGGCGCGGGGTATAACCTGGCCGAAGTGGATATTGAAGCCGTGCGCGAAAGCCAGTGCGGTGCCCTTTTTCAGGCTGGACTCGACTTCCTTGTAGACGGCGCCGATATTCTCGTCTGGCAGCAGGATCATGACGAAGTCGGCATTCTTCACGGCTTCCGCCGGTTCCTTCACGTCAAAGCCGGCCTTTTTGGCCTTGTCCCAGGACGCTCCACCCTTGCGCAAACCAACCGTGACCTTGACGCCGGAATCCTTGAGGTTGAGCGAATGGGCGTGGCCTTGCGAACCGTAGCCGAGGATAGTGACTTTCTTGCTCTTGATCAGACGCAGATCCGCGTCCTTGTCGTAAAAAACTTTCATGTTCGCCTCATGTAGTAAATGCGGTTAGGAGTAAGCAGTCAGGCGGGAGCGCAAACACGTCGTTTCGTCCCCTTGCTCCCCGCCCTTGTCCCCTTGCTAGACTTTCAGAATGCGCTCGCCCCGGCCGATACCCGAGGCACCCGTGCGCACTGTTTCCAGGATTGCGCCTGGTTCGAGCGCCCCCAGAAATGCATCGAGCTTCGCTCCGGTGCCGGTGAGCTCGATGGTGTATATCTTGTCCGTCACGTCAACAATGCGCCCGCGAAAAATGTCCGCCATGCGCTTCATCTCGTCGCGGTCCTTGCCCGACGCGCGCACCTTGACGAGCATCAATTCGCGCTCGATGTGGTCGCCGTCCGACAAATCCACAACCTTGACGACGTCAACCAGCTTGTTCAGTTGCTTGGTGATCTGTTCGATCACGTCGTCGGAACCGGAAGTTACGACCGTCATGCGCGACAGCGACGCATCCTCGGTCGGTGCGACGGTCAGCGACTCGATGTTGTAGCCGCGCGCTGAGAACAGGCCGGCCACGCGCGAAAGCGCACCCGGCTCGTTCTCCATGAGTAGGGAGATGATGTGACGCATTTATTTATCAGACCAGGATCATTTCCGACAGGCCTTTGCCGCCGGGTATCATCGGAAATACGTTTTCGGTCTGGTCGGTGATGAAGTCCATGAACACGAGGTCGTTCTTGCGGCTGAACGCCTCCTTGAGCGCCGGTTCGACGTCCTCCGGCTTGTCGATACGTATGCCGACGTGGCCATAAGACTCGGCGAGCTTGACGAAATCGGGCAGCGCATCCATGTACGACTCGGCGTAGCGGTTGCCGTGGAAGAATTCCTGCCACTGCCTGACCATGCCCATGTAGCGATTGTTCAGGTTCACTATCTTCACCGGCAGGCGATACTGCTTCGCCGTGGACAGCTCCTGGATGCACATCTGGATGCTGGCCTCTCCGGTAACGCAAGCGACCGTCGCCTGCGGATGAGCGAGCTGCACACCCAGCGCGTACGGCAGGCCCACACCCATGGTGCCCAGGCCGCCGGAGTTGATCCAGCGCCGCGGCTTGTCAAATTTGTAGAACTGGGCGGCCCACATCTGGTGCTGGCCGACGTCCGACGTCACATACGTATCCATGTGCTTGGTCAGCTCGTACAGCGTCTCGACCACTGCCTGTGGCTTGATAATTTTCGAAGCGCGGTCGAACTTCAGGCAATCGCGACCCTTCCATATGCCGATCTGGTCCCACCAGGTCTTCACCGCGACCGGGTCCGGCCGCTCCTTGGCCGCGGCCAGCTGGCGATTCATTTCCTGCAGGACTTCCCTGACGTCGCCGACGATGGGCACGTCGACGCGTACGCGCTTGGATATCGAGGAGGGATCGATGTCGACGTGGATGATACGGCGTTCTTCCTGGAAAAAATGCTTCGGGTTGCCGATCACCCGGTCATCGAAGCGCGCACCAATGGCCAGCAGCACGTCGCAATTCTGCATCGCCATGTTGGCTTCATAGGTGCCATGCATGCCGAGCATTCCGACGAACTGAGGATCGGTCGCCGGATAGCCGCCCAGGCCCATCAACGTATTGGTGCAGGGAAAACCCAGCGTATGCACCAGTTGCAGCAGATCGGCCGCCGCATTGCCGAGCACGACGCCACCACCGGTGTAGATCATCGGGCGCTTGGCTTCCAGCAACAGGTTGAGCGCCTTCCTGATCTGGCCGCTGTGGCCCTTGACCACCGGATTGTACGAGCGCATCGACACCGATTGCGGGTAGAAGAAGTTCGTCTTCGCGGTCTGCACGTCCTTGGGGATATCCACCAGCACAGGGCCGGGGCGTCCGGTGGAGGCCAGATAGAACGCCTTTTTCATCGTGACCGCGAGGTCCTTGACGTCCTTGACCAGGAAATTGTGTTTGACGCAGGGGCGCGTGACACCGACTGCGTCCACTTCCTGGAATGCGTCCTGGCCGATGGCGTGGGTCGGCACCTGTCCGCTGATGATGACGACCGGGATGGAATCCATGTACGCAGTCGCAATGCCGGTGACCGCATTGGTCACGCCAGGGCCGGATGTCACCAGCACCACGCCAACCTTTTCGGTCGAGCGGGCATAGGCGTCAGCCGCGTGCACCGCGGCCTGCTCGTGGCGTACCAGAATGTGTTTCACCTTCTCCTGCTTGAAGATTTCGTCGTACAGGGGCAGGACCGCGCCGCCCGGATAGCCGAACATGAACTCGACGCCTTCTTCCGCAAGGCATCGCATCGTGATTTCGGCACCGGACAGTTCGGTGGTAACGCCGGCAGTCAGTTCCATGGAAACACCCGAAAAAGCGCTAAGTTAAGAAAATTACTGGGAAAACTTCGCAAGATACCGGCATCGGGAATATCGGTCAAGAAATCGACCGGCAGCGTAAATGCTGCGGCCACGGGGCGTGCAGTAAGGTTTCAGCGACTACTGGCGCGCGCGGATCCAGCGTTTCCACGCCTCGAACAAGCCGACTTCGCGTGCGGCGATGGCGGAACGCTTCCACAGTGTATCGGTCCAGAAATCATCCTGCTGCAGCGTGCACATGAAGCCGCCGGCCTCCTCCAGAACCAGTGAGCCGGCGGCGTAATCCCAGAGCTTTTGTCCGCCATGCAGATAGACATCGAAGCGTCCGGCAGCGACGTAGCACCACTCAAGGGCGCTGGCGCCGAAATTGCGCTGAGAAGAATACGGCGGGTCAGCGACCAGTTCGCGCGCCAGGGCGGGCGGAAGACGTTTGAAATCAACCTGAGCCATGGAATTGCGCAGGTGCGGCACATGTTCCTTGATCGGCAGCCGTTCACCGTTCAGAAAAGCGCCGGCACCTTTCTCGGCATAAAACGCCTCGTCGGCGATCGGATCGTAGACCACGCCGAGCACGCTGCGGCCATTGATCATAAGGGCCACCGATACGGCGAAATAGGGCAGGCCATTTACAAAATTCGAGGTGCCATCAATGGGATCGACGCACCACAATCCCTCGGCGCCGGCGAGCCAGTATTCCGCCTGCTGCTCGGGCGTCATTTCTTCGGCCACGATCGGTCCCGCATAGATTTTGGGCAGCGCGACCGACAAGGCTTCCTGCGCGGCCAGATCGGCCTCGGTAAACAGGCTGCCGTCGGATTTGCGCTGTTGCGCCACCTTCAGGTAGCGCGGCATGACTTGCCTGGCGGCGACTTCACGCACGCAGGAGATAACCGCCTCGAGCATTCCCTGCGCTGGTCTTGCTAGCGCTTCCATTTTATGGAACACCCGATGCTGGGAATCTGCTGCACCGGTCCACGGCCGGTTTGCGCCACGGCTTTCATCGCCTCGAACAAATCGCGCCTGGCATCGGCCACAGGCGCTGTCCTGGATGCGTCCAGGCGGCCGCGATACTGCAGTTCGAGGTCACCGTTGAAACCGAAAAAGTCCGGCGTGCAGACCGCGTCATATGCGCGCGCAACTTGCTGGGTCTCATCGAACAGGTAGGGAAAGGCAAAGGCAAAATCGCGGGCCACGCGCTGCATGTTCTCGAAGGAGTCCTCCGGATAGTCGTCGGGATCGTTTGCACTGATGGCCACGGCGTTGACGCCGAGCGATTTGAGTTCGGCGCAATCGCGGATGATGCGATCGCGTATGGCCTTGACGTACGGGCAGTGATTGCAGATGAACATCACCAGCAAGCCGTTTGTCCCGCGCACATCCGCCAGACGGAACCGCCCGCCGTCGGTGGCAGGCAAATCGAAGTCCGGCGCTTTCCAGCCGAAATTGCAACCCGCTGGTTGGGATCCCATGGGTCAGACCTCGGGCGCGGCCGCAACACCGGCGGCAAGGCTGGATAAACGCTTACAAACTCCGGGACAGTACCGATTGTGCATGGCAAAATCTTAGCATGGATAAAGACTTAGACAGAAAACTCACGCCGAAATCCGGCGCCCGGTTTCATTTTCAGGGCAAGCTCGGCAATGGCGCCGAAGTGCGCCTGCACGCGGACGCGGCACATCACGCGGTACGGGTGCTGCGGCTTGGGGTGGGGGAGCCCGTTGTGTTGTTCGACGGACTGGGTGGCGAATTCGAGGCGCGCATAACACGCATCGACCGCGGCGATGTTTCGGTCAAAACCGGCGCGCATGTCGATATCGAACGCGAGTCGCGCCTGCATGTCCGGTTGGTGCAGGGACTGTCCAGCGGCGACCGCATGGACATCACGTTGCAGAAGGCCGTCGAACTGGGTGTTACCGCGATCCAGCCGGTGGCTACCGAGCGCAGCGTGGTCAAGCTCAAGGACGAGCGCGCGCAACGCCGCGTCGAACACTGGCAGAACCTGGTGATCGCGGCCTGCGAGCAATGCGGCCGCAACCGCGTACCGGAGGTCGCCGCGGTGCTTGGCCTGCCCGAATGGCTGGCGCACATAGAAATGCCCGTCCCGGCCGGCGAATCGCGGCTGTTGCTGTCGCCCGCAGCGGCCCAGTCGCTCAGGGAACTCACTCCGGTGTCGCGCATGACTTTGCTGGTCGGTCCGGAAGGCGGCCTGTCGAGCGCCGAAACACAGCTTGCGCAGTCGCGCGGCTTCATGTCGGTGAAACTCGGCCCGCGCATCCTGCGAACGGAGACGGCCGCACTCGCCACGCTGTCCGCCATCCAGACGTTATGGGGCGACTTCTGAACCGGCACTGCTATACTTCGCGTCCGCATTTTCCGATTAGAACGAGCGCATAAAACCATGCACATCAAGAACAGCACCTTCATCGTCAGCGGCGGCAGTTCCGGACTCGGTGCGGCCACCGTGGAAATGGTGATCGCCGCAGGTGGCAACGCAATCATTGCGGATGTGAACAAGGCAACGGGCGAGGCATTGGCCGCGCGACTCGGACGGCAGGCGCGCTTCGTGGAGTGCGACGTGACCCGCGAGGACCACGGCCTCGCGGTAGTGGCCGCCGCCTTGAAGGAATTCGGCGGCCTGCAGGCGCTGGTCAACTGCGCCGGCATCGCCATCGGCGAAAAAACCGTCGGCAAGGACGGTCCGCATTCCCTGGAGAAATTTTCCAAGGTCATCAGCATCAACCTGATCGGCAGCTTCAACATGATCCGGCTGGCGGCAGAAGCAATGGCGAAACTGCAACCCAACGCGGCCGGCGAACGCGGCGTGATCGTGAACACCGCCTCGGTCGCCGCCTTCGACGGACAGATCGGTCAAGCCGCATATTCCGCCTCCAAGGGCGGTATCGTCGGCATGACGCTGCCCATTGCGCGCGATCTGTCGCGCAGCGGCATCCGCGTCATGACGATAGCGCCGGGCATATTCGAAACGCCAATGCTCATGGGCATGCCGCAAGAAGTGCAGGACGCACTGGGCAAGATGGTGCCGTTCCCGCCACGGCTGGGCCGTCCGGCCGAATACGCGCAGCTGGTCAGGCAGATCGTCGAGAACGAGATGCTCAACGGCGAAGTGATCCGGCTCGACGGCGCCATCCGCATGCAACCGAAATAACGATTTCCGCGAGCGCCATGCAAGCCGCGCAGCAAGCCCATTTCGTACGCTGGTTCCGTGCCGCAGCGCCGTATATCCATGCGTTCGGCGGGCGCACTTTCGTCATCGCCTTTGGTGGCGAAGTGGTGGCGGACGGGTCCTTTGTTTCGCTCACGCACGACCTGAACCTGCTCGCCAGCCTCGGCGTGCGGCTGGTGCTGGTGCACGGCGCGCGGCCGCAGATTGACGCGCAACTGCAGACAGCCGGGTTGAAAACGCAGTACGTACGGGGCATTCGCGTAACCGACGAGCGGGCACTGGCCAGCGTCAAACAGGCCAGCGGCCAGGTACGCGTAGAAATCGAGGCGCTGCTTTCAATGGGCCTGCCGAACTCGCCGATGGCCAATGCCGACATCCGCGTGGCTTCGGGCAATTTCGTCACCGCACGACCGCGCGGCGTCGTCGACGGGGTAGACATGTGCTACACGGGCGAAGTGCGCAAGGTCGACGCGGACGCGATCAACACCCGGCTCGACGATGGCGAACTGGTGCTGTTGTCGCCGCTCGGCTATTCCCCCACCGGCGAAATCTTCAATGTGACCCTGGAAGACATCGCCGCCGAAACCGCGATCGCGCTGGGCGCGGAAAAACTGGTATTCATGATGAACGAGCCGGGGCTGAAGGGCAAAAATGGCTCGCTGGTGCGCGAACTTACCGTATCGGATGCGGAGAAATTACTGCGCAAGGGACAGGCGCTGTCCGACGACGCCCGGCTGTACCTGCCACATGCGATCAAGGCTTCCAAGGGTGGCGCCGCGCGCGTGCACATGATCAGCCGCCATGCCGATGGCGCCCTGCTGCTGGAATTGTTCACGCACGATGGCATCGGCAGCATGCTTACGCGCGATCCGCTCGAGCAGATGCGCGACGCGACGATCGAGGACGTCGGCGGCATCCTGCGCCTGATCGAACCGTTGGAGGCCGACGGCACGCTGGTCAAGCGATCGCGGGAACTGCTCGAGATCGAAATCTCACGGTTCAGCGTACTCGAACACGACAAGGTCATTGTCGGCTGCGCCGCGATTTACCCGTTCCAGAATGAAAAATCGGCGGAGCTTGCCTGCGTGGCGGTCCACCCGGATTACCGGGATTTCGGCGCCGGCGAACAGTTGCTGAAGTGGATCGAGGCAAGAGCGAAAAAGCAACGCGTCAAGCGCCTGTTCGTGCTGACTACGCGCGCCGCCCACTGGTTCATCGAACATGGCTTCGCCGAAGCCGACCTGAACAGCCTGCCAACGCAAAAACAGGCCTTGTACAACTACCAGCGCCGCTCCAAGGTCCTGATCAAGTCGATCTAGCGCGCCCTTGCCGCACCACGGCCACGAGCGGCCTATAATCGTGCGGGAATTGCGACATGTGCCGGCTGTCACAATGACGTAATGCAGGCGCGGCAGAATGGATCTAACTTGTTGATACTAAAAAAATGGCAAGGACGGTGAAGTGCATCAAGCTGGGCCGGGAAGCCGACGGGCTTGATTTCCCCCCCTATCCCGGAGAACTGGGCAGGCGCCTATTCGAGAACGTTTCCAAAGAGGCGTGGAAGGGTTGGCTCGAGCAGCAAAAAATGCTGGTCAACGAGAACCGCCTGAGCCTCGCGGATGCCAAGGCACGCAAATACCTCATGGAGCAGACCGAGAATTATTTCTTCGGTCAGGGGGCCGATGCGGCCGCGGGCTACGTTCCGCCATCCCAGGACTAGATTGAACAACTAGTCGCAGCGGCGGATCAGGCGCCGCCGGCCGGCCTTTGCCGCAAGACTGAGGAGCACAAGATTACCAAAGCGGGATCAACCAGGGCGGTGTCGGCGGACCGCGCCGCCACCCTTGCGCCGGAAAAGGCCGCCCGCAAGCGGGCTGCGCTGGTCGCCGACAAATCGGGAAAGATCGGTCGCTCCAATCCACAGCTGTATCTGAACCGGGAACTCGCGCAGCTCGAATTCAACCGCCGCGTGCTGGCGCAGGTCGAGGATGCCGAAGTCCCGTTGCTGGAACGGTTGCGCTTTCTTTGCATCGTCAGCAGCAACATGGATGAGTTTTTCGAGATTCGTGTAGCCGGCCTGAAAGCCCAGATCGAGCTTGGCGCGGACTTTACCGGTCCGGACGGCGCCTCGCCTTCCCAGGTTTTCCGCGAGGTTTCACTGCGCGCGCACGAGCTTGTTGCACACCAATACCAGTTGTGGAACGAGGAACTGCTGCCGCAACTGGCGGCAGAGAGCATCCGTTTCCTGCGCAGGCGCGACTGGACTGACGCGCAAAAGGCCTGGATCAAAGCCTACTTCCTCAAGGAGATCATGCCGGTCATGACGCCGATCGGCCTCGACCCGGCGCACCCGTTCCCGCGCATCCTCAACAAAAGCCTGAATTTCGCCGTCCAGCTTTCCGGCAAGGATGCCTTCGGCCGTAATTCCGGCTTCGCGCTGGTGCAGGCCCCGCGCGTGCTGCCGCGGGTCATCAAATTGCCACGCGAGGTCAGCGGCATCGACCACGGCTTCGTATTCCTGTCGTCGATCATCCACGCGCATGTGGATGAATTGTTCTCCGGCATGCAGGTGCAGGGCAGCTACCAGTTCCGCGTTACCCGCAACAGCGACTTGTTCGTGGACGAGGAAGAAGTAAAAAACCTGCGTCTTGCATTGCAGGGTGAACTACCGCAACGCCACTTCGGCGACGCCGTGCGGCTCGAGGTCGCCGACCTGTGCTCGCCGGTTATTTCGGATTTCCTGCTGC
>JBDTRK010000032.1:0-31310 GCA_039931685.1 Betaproteobacteria bacterium
CGAGAGCGCGGCCTTGCGCGAGCTCAAGGGCGGCACGCCCTTTATCTTCGATGTGCAGTTGCACTACGTCGGTTCGGGATATGACCCGGCCGACGCCGAGGCCGCGCGCAAAGGCGCGGTTTCCAAGGGCGGCCTTCTGCGCCTGCGCGGCCGGGCACAGCAGGTGAATCCCGCGCTGGCGTCGGATAGCGGCACGCTTGCCGACCTTTCCTGGCAGAACTTCATCAAGGAAGTGTTCTTCGACAGCGAGACGGCGATCGGCCTGATCTCCACGCCGCCCGGCCCGTATCCCAACGAAGCCGTGGTTCCGCCCGGGGAGATGACGCATATCCGCGACGAGATCAACCGTGTCACGCAGTCGCGCCGCATGCTGGCGCATGGCCTGGTGACGCCGCAACTGGGTAAAGCCGACCTCGCCTTCATGGAAATGCAGGCGCATACGCTGAAGATCGACGCATGGAAGGCTTATACCGGCTCCTGCCCGAAAGGCTTCGAGCACGGTTGGTTCCTCGACGACGAGAAAATCGCCTATCCGATGCTGCAAAAAGCGCGAGAGCTCGGCATCAAACGCTTGTGCGTGCACAAGGGATTGCCGCTGGGCACGGTAGCGGACTTCAACCATCCGCGCGATCTCATCAAGGCGGCGAAGGATTTCCCTGATATCGATTTTCTCGCGTATCACGCCGGGTTGCTCGGCGTGTCGTCGGTGAAGGGCGCGGACGTGCCGTGGACCACCGAGTTCTGCAACATGAAGAAGAAAGAACCGGGCATCAAGAACATCTACATGGAATTGGGTTCCACGTTCGCGCAACTCGTCACCACCAATCCAACGGCTTGCGCTCACCTGCTCGGCCAGATCGTCGATGCGTTCGGCGCGGATCACCTGCTCTGGGGCACGGACTCGATCTGGTGGGGCACGCCGCAATGGCAGATCGAAGCGTTCCGGCGCTTCCAGATTCCCGATGCGTTGATCGAGAAGCACGGCTATGCGCAGCTGACCCCGGCAATCAAGGAGCAGGTCTTCGGCCTGAACAGTGCGCGGGTTTTCGGTGTCGACGTCAACGCCAGACGCAACGAGATTCCCGCCGACTACCTGAGTCAGATGAAGATGAGTTATCTGGAACAGGGCGCCGATCCGAGCCATCGCGTCTACGGCTGGGTCGCGGCCTGACCGGCCAGCGCTTTTCCCCCGGCATCCCCGGCCGCGATGAAGGATTACGCCGCGGCCGGCACCGCGATGCCCTCCTGCTCGCAGGTCGGTCCCACGTCCTTTACTGTCGCGCGCTGCATGTCGCGCGGCCAACGCAAATCGTCGTAGCCCTTGCCGCGATGCATGGTGCATCGGTTGTCCCACATCACCAGATCGTGCAGGCGCCAGCGGTGCGTATAGACGAATTGCCGTTGTGTCGCGTGATCGATGAGCCGGCGCAGCAAGGCCTCGCCTTGTTCCTCCGGCATGCCGAAGATGCGCCCGGCGTGAGAGGCAAGGTATAGACCCATGCGCCCGGATCCGGCATGCCGGCGCACCAGCGCCTGCGGTACCGGCGGCAGCAACTGGTTCTCCTCGTCGGAAAAGTCGTTGAAGCCCAGCTTCCTGCGCGAGTACATGATGGCGTGTTCGGCGACCAGTCCGCGCAAGCGTTGTTTCATGTCGTCACCGAGCGCGTCATAGGCGGCGCGCATGTCGGCGAATTCGGTCTGGCCGCCGACCGGCGGAATGCTGCGCGAATACAGCAGCGAGGCCTTGGCCGGCACCTGGCGGAAGGAACTGTCCGTGTGCCACATGCGATTGGCCATTTCGAACATGCGCTTGCGGCTTTCCTTGCCCCAGATCGTCTCACCGGCGTCGAGGTTGGATACGTCGGCGATCTCCGGGCGCACGCGCAATTTTGCATCGCTGCGCACGGCGTGAATGCTGGTTTCCAACGGGCCGAAGCGGCGCGCGAAGTCCAGATGCTGGTCGGTCGAGAAATTCTGCCCGGGAAATACCAGCACCGAATAGCGATCGAACGCGGCCGTTATTGCGACGTGGTCCGTGCCCGAAAGCGGCTTCGAGAGGTCGATGTCGCCGACCTCGGCGGCAAAATCATCGGTGACGGGGACTACGATCATCCGGTTTCTCCCATTTTTCTTGTCTGCACGCTGCCGGGCAACTATAGCGCCGCGGACTTGCGTGTCAATCGGGTTGCTACCGCTCTACGGAACTCCGGATTCGGGACCCAAGACCTAAGAACATCCTCTGCGGTGAGAGAGTGCCTTTAGTAACAAGCCGGGAGGCATCCCCTGGGCTTGAACTCGATGATGATGCCGCGCAGCGGCACGTCACCGACTTTTTTCACCGTGTGGATGACAGGCGGGCTGAACCCGGGGCGGTCCAGAACGGTGTCGACGAACTTCAACGCGTCGCCGTCGGATCTTTTCCGGAGCCGCGCACGGTTCAATTGGATGACGACACGCTGGCTGTGGCTGTGCCGTGCGCCGTCACGTGTGCCGACCTGCAAATTCAAGGCCCGCGCAGGTAGGGCCGGATTCTCCGTCCGCGGTAAACGTCCAAAAATCGGGCAAGGGCATCCAAGATCGAAATGACTGCGGAACTTATGCTGCGTGCCAGTGACGAAGATAATTAATACGGAGTGATCTTCACGAGTGCCGCGCATCATGCAGTGACGCATGACGTGGCAATTTATACGAGCAGCATTTAATGAAAGAAAGGATTCAGCGATGAAAGTTTCTTATCTTGCTATCGCAGCTGTACTTGCAACGACCGCCACCGGCGCTTTCGCCGAAACCGGCGTCAAGATTGGCGAGGTCGACAACGTGGCCAACGTTTACGGCCGTGCCGGCGTGCCCAGCGTGAGAATCATCGGCACCGTAATGACCCGTCCGGCGGACGAAGTCCCCGCCGGGCCGGATATCGTCGCTGGAACCACTGCCGTGGCGGCGATTGTTGGCGGTTCCGGCGTTAATGGCGTGAAAGGCCGTTCGTAACGCTCGCGGCAATCACCCTGGAGTTTGCTTCCCTGCGCTGATTCAGAATCGCAGTGAGAGGATGCAGGCACCGAAAGCGCGTATACGGCGTTTCGGGGCCTGCTGCTTTTTGATTGTGTTCCGCGTCGAATGGCGACTCTGAACGTCTCCGGATGATTACCACAACACGTGCGCGACATGGCCTTGCATGCCGGATCGGCATTACAGGCGCAAATAACTGTTGTCCGTGAACCGGCGGAGGCGCCGAATTTTCTTCATGCCGCAATGCGCACGGTTTGCCTGGAGCCCGCGAGATTGGGGCCGGGGGGGCTAGTCGTCCTTGTAAAACGGATCGATTTCGTGGGCGTAACACGGTGGCGATGAAAAATGGCCGGCGATCATGCGCTCCGGCCCGTCGTTGCAGTCGTAGCGGGTTGCGCGATCGCGTCGTTCGCCGCAATCGCGACGCCAGACGATCTCGCACGCGAGCTGGAACGTCCGGCTCGGCGCGCTGACAAGTTCGAGGCCGGCGTCAAACACGTAGTGAACGCCGGCCTCCGTGACGATGAAGTCCATGGGAACGTCATGGCGTTGCGGGCGGATTGTCGCCATTCTGGAAAGTTCGAATGCAACGCCGATCTTGAGCGGTTGCGGCACCGAAGCGGCCAGCGTCCTGTCGAAGTAGCCGCCGCCATATCCCAGGCGAAAACCACGCGAGTCGAATCCTACCGCTGGAATCAGCATGGCTTCGGGCCGAACCACTTCGGTTCCGTCCGGGACGGGTATGTCGCATTCGTCCTTGGACATGGGAGCGCCTGGCCACCATTCACGGAACTGGAGTGGCTGCTTTTTTTGTACCACGGTGGGGAGTGCGTTTCTGGTGCCACATCTTCTCAACAGACGCATTGCCGCGCGCGGATCGAATTCGCCGTTAAACGGGCAGTAAGTTCCGAGCAGCATTCCCTGCAGGACGGGAAACTGTTCCACCAGCAATCGCGTAATCGCTTTGGTCCATATGCGGCGTTGCAACGCTGGCACGGCATTGCGGCGCGCCAGCAGTTCCGTCCGGTGCATTTGTCTCCATTGCCTGATCTCGCTCGGGATGTCCATCTGGATGTCCTCGGTGAATTTAGCGTTGCAGTGTACGTGAAATATATCATGATGTGATATAAAGGACCAGCGACGAAAACTGAATTGCAAGCACGCGTGTCGTTACCCGAGCCTATTTTTGGCACAACAACAAATAATCATTGAGGGCCAATGCCTGGTTGTGGCGCTCGTCGCGTACGGCATACAACAATGTCACCCGACCCGCCTGAGCGTATAAAAGTACCGTCGCTACGAGTTCGCCGCCGTACGAGTCGAGTTCGCGGAAATACCTGGCCCGGAACGACTGCCAACGCTTCGGGTCATGGTCGAACCAACGTCGTAATGCGTCGCTCGGCCCGATGTCCTTCATCCACAAATCTACATGCGCCGAGGCTTTCGCCAGTCCGCGCGGCCACAGCCGGTCCACCAGGATGCGATAACCATCCTGCGGGAGCACCGGCGCGTAGACCCGTTTAATGCTGATTTCCATGGGATCGCCGCGTCAGGCGGGCAGCGGTCTCGCGAATGCGCGGATCGGGTTCGGATGGCGTCGCAAGCCTCTCGAGCACGTCGTCAGCTGACTACTTGCTTTGCGCCAAAACGCAACCGGGCCTGGGCGTCGGCGCCTATCCGTGCGACGAGCGTGGCCGCGCTCTCGACGTCTCCTATCAGGTCGACGGCTTCGCCCGCCCAAACCACGGCGGTTTCGAAGTCGCCATCGCCGGCGGCTGCCTGATAAGCACTGCGTTCGGAATGAGCAGCGGCCGATAACGCGTCCTCGTGGCCTTGCCAGGTATCCACGAACCGATTGCGCAGCGCGCGCCCGTGGTTTGCCAGGGGCCATGGGTAACCGCGAACGATGTCGAACACGCGCGTGCGTACCGTATCGCCTGCATTGGCGGCAACGATGCGCCGCTTGGCGGCATCTTTGCCGAGGGCTTCCGCGGAAGCATAAAATCGCGTTCCCATCAGGACGCCGTGCGCTCCGAGCATCAATGCTGCAGCTAGTCCCCGCCCATCGGCGATTCCTCCGGCGGCCAATACCGGTGTCGGGGCCACGGCATCCACGACGGCCGGAACCAGCGGTAAAGTAGCGCGGACGCCGCCATGCCCGCCTGCTTCGGTTCCTTCCGCGACGATGAGATCGGCACCCGCGCTGCGCGCCGCACGCGCCTGTTCCACATTCTGTACCTGGCAGATCAACTTGCAGCCGGCCGCCTTGATTGCCTGCGCATGGGGTTGCGGGTTACCGAAGGAAAGCATGAACGCGTCGGGGCGATAACTCAATGCGAGGTCGAGTACGCTGCGTTGAATGGACCAGGTGATCAGTCCAACGCCCCAGGCCGCGCGGGTTTCCTGCTTCACACGCGATAATTCGACGCGCATCCAGGCGGCATCGCCATAACCCCCACCGACCAGACCCAGTCCCCCGGCGTTTGAGACCGTTGCCGCCAGATGCCCGCCCGCAACGCCGCCCATGGGGGCGAGCACAATCGGATGCCGGAGTCCGAACATTTCGGTAAGTGCCGTTACGATCATCTCCTGCGCTCCTTCCGCTATCCGTGCTGGTAATCGCACCGGTATTATTGGTCGGGTTCTTGCGACGATCCGCGACGTGACCAGACACCGGAATTCGATGAGCTGCCAATATATCATAATGTGATACAATGAGCCAATGAAACCAATGAAAACAGCGTCGACAAAAAAGTCCGGCACCGCGTTATCCAAACAAGAGTTTGAAGCCCTAGCGGAATTCCGCTATCGTCTGCGCCGCTTCCTGCGCTTCAGCGAAGAGATCACCCGCGATCATGGCGTGACGCCGCTGCAGTACCAGTTGATGCTGCAGATCAAGGGATTTCCTGGCCGTGAGTGGGCTTCCGTAGGTGAACTTGCCGAACGCCTGCAGGCGAAACACCATGGAGTGGTGTCCCTGATTTCACGATGCGAGGCGGCCGGATTGGTCGCGCGCAACGCCAGTCGCGGCGACATGCGCCTGGTGGAAGTGGGGTTGACGCCGAAAGGGGAGCAGCGCCTGCAAAAGCTGGCGCGGCTGCATCGCGCGGAACACCTGTCGTTGCAGGGCAAGCTGGCCAGTCCGGACTGGGCGGTATTGCGGCCGGAATAGGCGCGCAACGGGATGCTTGTGACGGGCGCATAGCGGCCCCGCGGGCAAGGGTCCTGTGGGTAACGCAGGCGGCCGTTGCTGCATGATGGTTTAACTAGTCAGGGGAGGAATTCGCGGATGGTCGTCATCGTATTTCGTTCACGCCTCAAACCCGAATCGAGTGCGGAATATCACCAGTGGGCCGGCAGAATGAGCGCGCTGGCCAGGACCATGCCCGGGTACGTCTCCCACAAGGGTTTCGTTGCGGAAGACGGCGAAAGGGTAACCATCGTCGAATTCGAATCCATGGAAACGCTTCAAGCCTGGAGCAGACATCCCGAGCATGTGGCGGCCAAAAAGAAAGGGCGCAGTGATTTCTATCTCGATTACCGCGTTCAGGTCTGCAGCGTGCAGCGCGACGCTGTCTTCCCTTAGCGTTCACAGGGCTGTACGGCCGCGCAGCCGCAATTGAAACGCCCCGTTCGTTTGCGCGAACGGGGCGTTTTTTCCTGCCAGGCATGCCGGCCTAGTTGCCAGCCAGACTCCTGAACCTTGCGGTGGATCCAGTTCCAGAGTGCTGCCGACCGGTGTTGCCTTGGTTGCCTCTCATGGGATCACCTCCTTTCAAAGTTGCGAACCTGCAGTGTAGCAAAAGAAAAATGCGATCGACAAGCGTCCGGCGGCCGGCCGCGGCGCGTCGGCTGGCGGCGCTGAAATCCGACGGTTTGCAGGGCAATTGATTTAGACTGCCGGCTCACTGAATGATCCGCCGCCCGGTCGGAGTGAAAAGGCAACCATCAAAACCCCACCAAGACTCCAGCCGCTGGTCGAAGAAGGCCTCGTCGACGAAGTCATCGGCCAGCTGATGAGCGGCAAGGAAGCCGTGGTCTACGTCGTGCGTTGCGGCGCGGAGATCCGTTGCGCGAAGGTCTACAAGGAAGCCAACAAGCGCAGTTTCCGCCAGGCCGTCCAGTACACCGAAGGGCGCAAGGTCAAAAACAGCCGCCGCGCGCGTGCCATGGAAAAGGGCTCCAGTTACGGCCGCAAGGAACAGGAAGACGCCTGGCAGCACGCCGAAATCGATGCGCTGAATCGCCTGGCCGCAGCTGGCGTGCGCGTGCCGCAGCCCTTCAATTTCCTCGATGGCGTGCTGCTGATGGAACTGGTGCAGGACGCGGACGGCAATGCCGCGCCGCGGCTCAACGATCTGGCTCCAACAGCGCAGCAGGCGCGCGAATATCACCAGATATTGATAACTCAGGTCGTGCGCATGCTATGCGCCGGTGTCGTGCATGGCGACCTGTCCGAATACAACGTGCTGGTCGGCGCCGACGGCCCGGTCATCATCGATTTGCCGCAGGCGGTCGACGCCGCGGGCAACAACAGCGCCGAAGCCATGCTTGAACGCGATGTCGACAACCTGACCGCCTATTTCGGACGCTTTGCCCCGGAACTGCGGACCACGGACTACGGCAAGGAAATTTGGTCGATCTACCAAAGCGGCACGCTGTTGCCCGACGTGGTCCTGACCGGTTGCTTTGAACGCAGCGAAATTCCCGTCGACCTGGATGGCGTCATCAGTGAGATCGACGACGTGGTGAAGGAAGAGGCGGCGCGCCAGCGCTACAAACTGGCACTGGAATCCGAAAAATAGGCGCAGTTCGGGTGTGGCCAGGGAACTTCGCATCCCTGCCGGCGGTCCAGAGGGCCCGCGCGGAATAGTGGCGCGAGGGCAAAACAGCAAACGGATGCTAGCTTGCGCAAAGCGGCGGACCTATCGTTTGCCGTGCATCCATTTCCACCAGCGTACAAGGAGCAAAACATGGTCAAGAAGGCATGGGCAGTCTGGAAGGGCGGCATCAAGGACGGCGGGGGCACGATGTCCACCGAGACCGGCGTACTCAAGGAAGCGCCCTACGGGTTCAAGTCGCGTTTCGAGAACGGTAAGGGCACCAATCCGGAAGAGCTGATCGGCGCCGCACATGCCGGGTGTTTTTCGATGGCGCTTTCGCTGATGCTGGGCACGGCGGGGCTGACTGCGGAGAAAATCGAGACCCATGCCGACATCACGCTGGACAAAGTCGGCGAGGGCTTCGAAATCACCCGCAGCCATCTGACCGTAATCGCGAAAATTCCGGGCGCGACTGCGGCGCAATTCCAGGAAATCGCTGCCAATGCCAAGGCCGGCTGTCCGGTGTCGAAGCTGTTGAAGGCGCAGATCACGATGCAGGCGAAGCTGGAAAGCTGAACGGAGCCAAACCATGAGAAGAAGGACTGAGTGCTGAGGACTGTGTAGGTGCCAAAAGCGCGAGAATGGACGCTACTCAGAAACCTTCAACGAATTGTGGTTTAGGCGCTTACTCAGTCCTCAGCACTCAGTCCTGTTTTAAACTGCCGCTAGGCCGCGGGAATGAGTCGCAGGTGCGTAATCTCCGAAGGTGCGCCGAAGCGCTTGGGCGGGCCCCAGTAGCCCGTGCCGCGGCTGACGTAAACCCAGAGACCGTCGAGGCGGTGCAATCCGGCGGCAAACGGTTCGATCAGCTTCACCAGCAGATTCCAGGGAAAGAACTGGCCACCATGCGTATGCCCGGAAAGTTGCACGTCGAAGCCGGCCTTGGCTGCGGCGTAAGCGGAGCGCGGCTGGTGCGCAAGCAGGACTCTGACGCCGGCATCAGGCGGCGCGCCGGCAATGGCCGCCGCCGGATCGCTGCGATGGAAGAGGTCGAAATGATGTGCGCCGTAATCGGTCACGCCCGCGATGACCACCGTTTCGCCGTCATGATCGAGTAGCACGTGTTCATTGAGCAGGACGCAAAGTCCGAGGCGGCGCAGTTCGACAATCCACGCGTGGGCACCCGAATAGTACTCATGGTTTCCGGTGACGAAAAAAGTGCCGTGCCGCGCGGTCAGCCGGCCGAGCGGCTCGGTGTGCAGGGAAAGCCGCGGCACGCTTCCATCCACCAGGTCGCCGGTGACGGCGACCATGTCCGCGTCCAGCGCATTGACCGCATCGACGATCCGGCTCACGTAGCCGTTCTTGATCGTCGCGCCGACGTGGATGTCGCTGATCTGTGCAATCCGGAAGCCATGCAGCCGCTGCGGCAACCCGGCGATCGGCACGTCGACGTTGCACACCCGGGCGCGGCGCCGCGCGTTGACAAAGCCGACCAGGGTGACGAGTAGCGCAAGAACGGGCACCGCGGCCGCGCTCCAGCTTTGCACGCGCTGCAGCCATGCGCCGCTGTACAACCAGTCGCTTGCGGAATAAGCCGCGAGCAGCAGCACTTCGCGCAGCAGGGTGAGCACCAGCAGCGACGAGAAAAATCCCATCGCGAGGAATCCCGCGCCGGCCAGATGATCCCGGATCGAATTGTGCCCGTCGCGTCGCGCGAATTGCCCGAGCGGCATCGCGATCGCCGACGACGCCAGCAATGAAACCAGGATTGCCACGCCGGTCGTGCCGAAGGGCAGGTCGGGAAGCAGGCGCCATCCCATATAGAGATGGACCAGGACGATGATGGACAACAGTCTGAACATGGCATCCCGTTTTTCGGGTGTATTCGTGGCATCCCGAAATTTCGGGGCAGTGACAGCGACATGGGGCGTGTGGCGGCAAAAGACAAGATCCGGTTTTCGCTTTAACCTTGGCTCTTTCCGGGAGAGATCGATGAGCGGATTCGCAGAATACGAAGAATACGATGCACTTGGGCTTGCGGACCTGGTGCAGCGCCGGGAAGTCACGCCCAACGAGTTGCTCGAAGCGGCCATAGAACGCGTCGAGGCGCGCAATCCCACCGTCAACGCGGTGACCATGAAGCTGTATGAACATGGCAGGCGGGCGATTGCCGACGGCCTGCCGCAAGGCCCGTTTCGCGGCGTGCCTTTCCTGATGAAGGATCTCACGTCGCCGGTCGAGGGCGTACGCATGACGCGCGGCTCGAAGTTTTTTGCCGATTCGCCGGTCTCGACAGCGGACAGCGAGCATGTGAAGCGCCTGAAACAGGCCGGCCTGGTCATTTTCGGCCGCACGAATACCTGCGAACTGGGCCTGTCGCTGACCTGCGAGCCACAACTGCATGGGCCGACGCGCAATCCCTGGAATCCCGCGCACATCTCCGGTGGTTCGAGCGGCGGCGCCGCGGCAGCAGTCGCTGCGCGCATGTTGCCGATCGCACATGCTTCCGACGGCTTCGGCTCGATCCGCGCGCCCGCGGCCTGTTGCGGACTGGTCGGGCTCAAGCCCACACGCAGCCGCAACACGTTCGCGCCGTTTTCCGGCGAGGGGCTGGGCGGGGCGGCCACCGAGCACGCGGTGGCGCTGAGCATCCGCGACAGCGCCGCGCTGCTCGATGCGACCCGCGGCGCGGGAGCGGGCGATCCCTACGTCGCGCCGCCGCCCGTCGGCCCGTATCTGAAGGAGGTCGGCACGCATCCGGGCGAACTCAGGATCGCCTGGACGGCGAGGGCACCCAATGGCGCGAACATCGATGCGCAATGCTTGCGCGTCCTCGCCGAGACGGTGCAGCTTTGCACCGACCTCGGCCATCATGTCGAGGAGTGTGATCCCGAGACCGATGGTACGGCGATCGTGCCGACGTTTCTCACGCTCGCGTCGGCCAATACCGTTGTAAATCTTGCCAGCCATCCGACGGCGGGCCGACCGGCACGCGAGGACGAAGTCGAGCGCATCACCTGGCTGACGGCAAAGATGGGCGAAGCCATCGCGGCACCCGACTACGTTCGCGCCACGCAAGCGGCGCATCGCCTGGGACGGCAGATGGCCGCCTTCCATGCACAATGGGACGTGCTGCTGACGCCGGGGCTGAGTTCGCCGGCGCTGAAACTGGGCTGGCTCGACATGATGATGGACGACGTGGACGAGTACTGGCGGCGTGTCTTCAATTTCTCGCCGTTCACGGTATGGTTTAACCTGACAGGCCAGCCCGCACTCATGCTGCCGCTCGACCAGAGCGCCGGCGGCCTGCCGCTGGCGGTGCAACTGGTCGGGCGCTTCGGCGATGAGGCAACGCTGATTCGCCTGGGGGCCCAGCTGGAATCGGCACGGCCATGGTTCGGACGCAAGCCCGCGTTGGTGTGAGTCCGGTGCAAGATGCAGCAACCATGTACAAGAACATCGCACCCGGGCCAAGTAGGCTGTTCAGGGAGCGGATCGCGAACCGACCGGCAAGGAGACTATCATGGCGGAAACGCAAGACGCAGCAAAGTCGGACCTGAAGCGTGGCGTTTCGCTCGCGCTCCTCGCGGATGGCGCCATGCTCGTTGGTCGCGTCGACGACGAAGACGTCATCCTGGCGCGCCGAGGCGACGAACTCTTTGCGGTGGCCGCATATTGCACGCACTATCACGGTCCCCTTGTGGATGGGCTGGTGGCGGGCGATACCGTGCGCTGTCCCTGGCACCACGCGTGCTTCAGTCTGCGCACCGGGGAGGCGCTGCGCGCGCCCGCACTGGATCCGATTTCTTGCTGGCGCGTCGAGCGGGTCGGTGACCGGGCATTCGTGAGGGAAAAAATATCCACTCCGGGCGCTGCCACCCCGCGCCCCGCGCAGAGTCCGGACTCGGTCGTCATTGTCGGTGGCGGCGCCGCAGGCCTGGCTACTGCCGACATGTTGCGCCGTGAAGGTTATGAAGGCCCGGTTACGCTGCTTAGCGCGGATGATGCGCCGCCTTGCGACCGGCCCAACCTGTCCAAGGACTACCTCGCGGGGACTGCGCAAGAGGACTGGATAGCGCTGCGGCCGGCCGGTTACTACGCGGAACAGCGCATCGACCTCATGCTCGCAGCGCGTGTGTCGTCGCTCGATACAAAGCAGAAGCGCGTGCAACTCGAAAACGGCAAATCGGTCGGATACGGCGCGCTGTTGCTTGCAACCGGCGCCGATCCGGTGTATTTGCCGATCCCCGGTGCGGAGGATTCACGGATTCATTACCTGCGCAGCTTCGCTGATTCCCGGGCCATCGTGGCGAAGGCGGCGACCGCTAAAAGCGTGATCGTTGTCGGCGCGAGTTTCATTGGTCTCGAAGTAGCCGCCTCGCTGCGTGCACGTGGCATGGAAGTGCACATCGTCGCGCCCGACAAGACGCCGCTGGAGCGCGTAATGGGTGTCGAGGTCGGTGGCTTCGTGCGCAAGGTGCACGAGGCCCACGGCGTGGTATTTCATCTCGGACAGACCGTCAGCCGCATGGATGGGAGGCGGGCGACATTGAGCGACGCGACGGTGATCGATGCGGATTTCGTCGTCCTCGGCGTTGGCGTGCGGCCCGCAATCGCATTGGCGGAGCAGGCTGGGCTGACCGTCGACCGCGGCGTCGCGGTCGACGCGTATCTGCAGACCAGCGCGTCCGGCGTTTTCGCCGCCGGCGACATCGCGCGCTGGCCCGATCCGCACACCGGCGAGCGCATCCGGGTCGAACACTGGGTCGTGGCCGAGCGCCAGGGACAGGTTGCAGCAAAGAACATTCTCGGCCGGCGCGTGCGCTTCGATGCCGTGCCGTTCTTCTGGAGCCAGCACTACGACATCGCCATCAACTATGTTGGCCATGCGGAGAAATGGGACTCCGTCGACATCGACGGTTCCCTCGACGCAAGCGATTGCACGGTCACGTACAAACTCGGCAAGCGCACGCTCGCGGTGGCGACGATCTTTCGCGATCTTCAGAGCCTGCGGGCGGAACTGGCGATGGAGCAGGGTGCATGAGCATGGCTTCCGCGACGCCGCGAATCTGGCCGGCGTTGCCGCTGGATGAATGGCGGGACACGTATGCCACGTTGCACATGTGGACCCAGATCGTAGGCAAACTCTGCCTTGCGCTCACACCGCGCACCAATCACTTCTGGAATATCGCGTTTCTGGTCACGTCACGCGGACTGGCGACGCCGTCGCTCATTGCTGGCGAGCACTTGTTGACGATTACTTTTGATTTCGTCAGTCATCGGCTCGTTTTTGAATGCTCGGACGGCCGAACCGAGACCATTGCACTGGAACCCCGCACGGTGGCCGATTTCTACCGCCTGGTGATGCAGACGTTGCAGCGCATGGGCGTCGAAGTGAAGATCTGGACGATGCCGGTCGAAATTCCAGATCCGATCCGCTTCGAAACGGACACCACGCACCGATCCTATGATCGTGCGCAGGCCGGCGCCGTCTGGCAGGCCATGGTCGCAATGAAGCCGGTTTTCGAGCGATTCCGCTGCCAATTCATTGGCAAATGCAGCCCGGTGCATTTTTTCTGGGGCAGCTTCGACCTGGCCGTGACGCGTTTCTCCGGACGGCGCGCGCCGGCGCGACCGAGTGCGGATGCCGTCACCGCCGAGGCCTATTCGCACGAAGTCATCAGCCCTGGCTTCTGGCCGGGAAGCGGAGCAATCCAGGAGCCCGCGTTTTATGCCTACGCGGCACCCGAACCGTCTGGATTCAGGGACGCGGTAATCCGGCCTGCCCGCGCGTTTTACAGCAAGGAATTGTCTGAATACATCCTTCCGTACGAAGCGGTGCGCAGCGCAGCCTCTCCTGAAAAGGAGCTGACGGCTTTTTTCGAAAGCAGCTATGACCTGGCCGCGAATCTGACAAATTGGAATCGCGCGGATCTTGAACGAGCGGGGAGAGGTACGAAATGAACGGAACTTTTTCCGGCAAGGTTGCGCTGGTGGCTGGCGGCACCGGCGGTTTGGGGCGCGCCGTAAGCCTTGCCTTGCTGCGCGAAGGCGCTGACGTCATCGTGACCTACATGGTACGTGAAGAACTCGATGCGTTGCAGCGCGATGCGGGGCCGCACGGCGCGCGGCTCGCCGGCCACGCCGTCGATGTTACCGACGAAACTGCCGTGGCCCGGTTCGTCGAAACCATCATCGCAAAACATGGGGGCCTGGACGCGCTGGTGAACGCGGTTGGCGGATACGCCGGCGGTACGCCGCTGTGGGAAATGTCGGGTCAGGTGCTCGACCGCATGCTGGCGCTCAACCTGCGCTCGGGGTTCGCCTTGTCGCGCGCGGTGGTGCCGGGCATGATCAATCGCAAACGCGGGGCAATCGTCAATATTGCTGCCAAGGCGGCCTTTGACCATCCGGCCGGTGCGGCCGGGTATGCCGCGTCCAAGGCCGCCGCGCTGGCGCTGCTCGAAACCCTGGCAGCGGAACTGAAGGCAACCGGCGTGCGGGTGAACTCGATCCTGCCCAGCATCATCGATACGCCGGCCAACCGCAAGGCCATGCCCGACGCGGATTTCGCGCGCTGGCCAAAGCCTGAGGACATCGCCCGCGTCATCCTGTTCCTGTGCAGCGACAACGCCAGGGTTATCCATGGCGCGGCGATTCCGGTCTATGGCGATAGCTGACCGCGCATCGACGACGGCATCGCGCAACCGGCCCGCATAGCGCAACCGCGCAGGCGGCAGGCCGGCTTGTCGTTATCTGTGTTGCTTAGCGCCGCGCTCCGGCACGCCGAATTCGCGATGGCACACCTCGGCGAGCCGCGCCACGCCGTCCCTGATTACGTCTTCCGCGGGATGGGCGAAGCAAAGGCGCAGGTGCGTCTGCCCGGCTTCGGTCATCCATTCGGCGCCGGGGTTGATCGCCACGCCCGTCTGCAGCGCCACTTGCGTCAGGCGCGTGGTGTCGACGCTGTCGGGTAGTTTTACCCAGAGGAAAATGCCGCCCGCCGGATCGTCGAACTGCGCCGCCGGCCCGAACTGCGCGCGCAATGCCTCGATCATGACGTCTAGCTTACGGCGCAGCGCTTTACGCAGCGCCACGACATGAGAGTCGAAATGGTCACGGCAATACTCCGCGAGGATCATCTGCTCGATCGCCCCTGATCCGCCGTCGCTCTTGATGGCGAGAATGCGGCTCATCAGCGGCCAGCCGGCCACGAGATAACCGATGCGCAGCGCTGGCGCGATGGATTTCGAAAAAGAGCCGATGTGGATGACGCGCCCGTCGGATGTCATGCCGTGCATCGCCTGCGGGCGCGTGCCCTGCCAGACCAGGTCCGAGTAGCACTCGTCCTCGAACACCGGCACGCCGTACTCGGTGGACAGCCGCAGGATCTGCGCGCGCCGCGCCGGGCTCATCACGGTGGCAGTAGGATTCTGCACGGTCGGGATGGTATAGATGTATTTCGGCCGGATGCTGCGGCGCCCGAGGTCTTCGAGCGCGGTTTTCAGCGCATTACTGCTCAAGCCGTCATGGTCGACAGGCACGCCCACGATGTTCACACCCAGGCGTTTCAAGCGCGTGATGGCGCCGCCATAAGTCATCTGCTCGACGATGACGGTATCGCCCGGCGCGAGCAATACCTGGTTGACGAGGTCGAGGCCTTGCAGCGAACCCGACGTGATCAGGATTTCGTCGACCGTACAGGTAATGCCCGCATCCCTGGCAAGTTTGCGCGCGATGAATTCACGCAGTGGGCGGTATCCCAGAGGTCCGCTATCGAGCCCGTAGGTGGACAAGGTCCGCCCTTCGCGCCTGAGTACCGCGCTGGCGGCCGCGACCAGGCCGTCCACCGGAACGCTGTCGGCATCATTGTGACCGCCGACGAAGTTGTATTTGGGAAACCCGGTCCATCTCACGGCCGCAGGGGGCAAATCGGGACGGAGCAGGTCAGCGTAGTCGAACGGATTGTCGGCCATGGATTTTTCTCTGAGGGTCCATTTGTCAAATGCCAACGGGCGCAGCGTTACTGGCGCGCCGTGCGCGAGGTTGGCAGTTCCAGCGGCGCATGGGCGCGTATCCTACCCGAAACATGCGTGCGCCCGGAAATGCGGCGATCAATAATGCGGTGGCGTTTCGTCGCGCAGATTGCGCGGTTCCGCCGGTATGGCGCTCTTGACCTGCTCGCGCAATGCGCGCAACTCCTGCTGCAGGCGATCGATCTGTTGCTGCTGCCGGAAAACAGTGGCGTTGAGCGCTTCCAGCAGTTCTTCGGAAAAACTCAGTTTGGTTTCTATTTCTGCGAGGCGGGTTTCCATGTCGGGTCCTCTGGTACGGGCGCCGGTCCGGGCTTCATGGCGCCGTCACGACGACGCTGACGCCGCCGCATTCGACTGTTTGCCCGGCGCGAATCTTGGCAGTCTTGCGGCTTTCCGGCTGACCATTGACCGTGACGCTGCCTTCCGCAACCAGTTGCTTGCCGCGTCCGCCGCTATCGGCGATGCCCGCCAGCTTGAGCAGATCGCACAGCCGAATGTACTCGCCTTTGAGTTGGATCTGGATGGTTTGCACAGGGATTTCCGCTGAATTACGCCTCGACTCTAGCCCAATTGTCCCGTAACGCGAAGGGGGTTTGCCCTCTCGGCGCCCAAATCCGGCGCCGCGCCGGCCCGCTACGGACTTACAATAGGGGAATCCAGCGCCAATGGCGCTGTCCTAGTTGCAACAATCCGATTCATGCAAGCCCTCAGTTTCGATAATACCTTTGTGCGCGAACTGCCTGGCGATCCGGCGACCGGACCGGGCAGGCGGCAAGTGCACGGCGCATTGTATTCCCGGGTTGCACCGACGCCAGTGCCCGCGCCGCGATTGATCGCATGGTCGCGCGAAGTGGCCGCATTGCTGGGAATTGATGCGGCCGACATCGCCTCGCCGGCATTCGTCCAGGTGTTCGGCGGCAACGCGCTGCTCGACGGCATGCAGCCGTATGCCGCCAATTACGGCGGACACCAGTTCGGAAACTGGGCCGGCCAGCTGGGCGACGGGCGCGCCATTACGCTGGGCGAGACCATCAACGCGAAGGGAGAACGCTGGGAACTTCAATTGAAAGGCGCGGGTCCGACACCCTACTCGCGCACGGCCGACGGCCGCGCGGTGCTGCGCTCGTCTATACGAGAATTCCTGTGCAGCGAGGCCATGCACCATCTGGGCGTGCCGACCACGCGCGCGTTAAGCCTGGTGGCCACCGGCGAGCCGGTGCTGCGCGACATGTTCTACGACGGCCATCCGAAATCGGAGCCCGGTGCGATCGTTTGCCGGGTGGCGCCGTCGTTCATCCGATTCGGCAACTTCGAACTGCCGGCGTCGCGCGACGACCACGAACTGCTGAACAGGCTGGTCGATTTCACCATTCGCCGCGATTTTTCGCGGCTGGCCGGCGCACACGCCGGCATCGATGAAGCGGTGCGGGTCGAGTGGTTCGCGCAGGTCTGCGAGCGCACCGCGCGCATGGTGGCGCATTGGATGCGGGTGGGTTTCGTGCACGGCGTGATGAACACCGACAACATGTCGATCCTCGGGTTGACGATCGATTATGGCCCGTACGGCTGGATCGACGATTTCGATCCCGACTGGACGCCGAATACGACGGACGCGCATGGACGCCGCTATCGCTTCGGCCAGCAGGTGCAGGTCGCGCACTGGAATCTGGCGCAGCTCGCCAATGCGCTGGTGCCGGCGTTTTCCTCGGTCGATCCGCTGCAAGCCGGCCTGCAGCGCTATGTGGATGTGTTCACCGCGACGGATCGCGGCAATACCGCCGCGAAGCTGGGTCTTGCCGAATGCGGTGACGAGGACGAGAAGTTGATGCAGGCGTTGCGGGTGTTGCTCAAGGAGGCGGAAGTCGACATGACCCTGTTCTTCCGCGCGCTGGGCGATGTCGACGTGGCGGCGCCGGATGTGGCGCCGTTAGGCGGGGCTTTTTATGACGAGGCGAAGCGCCAGCAAAGTGCGCCGGCATTGTCGGCATGGCTATCGAACTACGCCGCGCGCGTGCGGCGCGATGCCATGCCGCAGGACGAGCGTCGCGCGCGCATGCATGCCGCCAATCCGCGTTACGTGCTGCGCAATTATCTGGCGCAGCAGGCGATCGAACGCGCCGAGCAAGGCGACGACGCCGGCATTCAGGAATTGCTCGAGGTGCTGCGCCGGCCTTATGAAGACCAGCCTGGCCGCGACGCGTTCGCGCGACGCCGGCCGGACTGGGCGCGCAACCGCGCGGGATGTTCGATGCTTTCATGCAGTTCCTGACCCCGACGCAAAGGGCGGGGCGATTGGCAAGGCTTTGAAAATTTGAAGCGATAGAACGCAACATGGAGAACAGTCATGGCTAAAGAACGAGCAGTCGTTGGTTTCATTTCACGGGAGGACTACGCGGAGTTCCGCGCCATTTGTGTCGACGGCGACGGCATGCCGAGCGACTACAAGGTCTTCCTGAAAACCTACAACCAGGAATTGGGTGACCTTCGCGCCAGCGGCGTGTCGCCCACGCAGATGAACATCAAGCCGGGAGAACTGGCTTCCTGGTGCAAGGCGAACGGGCACGCAATCGACAATAAGGGACGCACCGCCTACGCGAATTTCGTCTTCTCGGGCCTGAACATCAAGAGCCCGGAATTGAACCTCAAGAGCCGGAATTGATCCGCAAGAGATAGGGCGACAGTAATACACTGTCTGGATCGCCTTCCGGACAAAGCCGAAAGGCCGGACTGAGGCTATTTCGGCGCGATCCGGTGCCGTGCGCACAGCGCCCGTTACGCCGGCAGCCCGCATGCCCCAAGCCGCAGCCGGCGGAAACCTTCCGGTTCCGACTGGGGTACTATCGCGGCTCCCAACGCAAAGGAATCTTCATGAAAGCCCCAGCAGTTTGCTTGTCGGCACTCTTGTGCCTGTGGTTTGCAGGCGCGCGCGCCGCCGACCTTGCCAATGACGAACAGAAAGCCCTGTACTCGATTGGCGTTGCGGTCAGCCAGTCACTGAAGGGCCTCGCACTGAGCGAGTCCGAGCTGGAGATCGTTAAGTCCGGATTGACCGACGGCGTGCTTCAGCGCCCCTTCAAGGTCGACCCCAAGGCCTACGGGCCGAAAGTCCAGCAGCTGGTGCAGTCGCGCGCCGCCGTGATTGCCGAGAAGGAAAAGAAGTCCGGTGTAGCCTATCTGGCCAAGGCGGCGGCGGAGCCGGGCGCGAAAAAGACGGCATCGGGCGCCATCATCACCGTGCTCAAGGAGGGCAAAGGTCCGTCGCCGAAGGCAATGGATACGGTGAAAGTGCACTATCAGGGAACCCTGGTCGACGGAACGGTATTCGACAGTTCGATCCAGCGTGGCCAGCCGGCCACCTTTCCGCTGGGCAACGTCATCAAGTGCTGGACCGAAGGCCTGCAAGAGATGAAAGTCGGCGGCAAGAGCCGGCTGGTCTGCCCGGCCAATATCGCCTATGGGGACCGCGGTTCGCCGCCGATGATTCAGCCCGGCGCGACGCTGGTATTCGAAGTGGAGCTTCTGGAAATCGTGAAATAACCGCCCGATTCCCGGTGCGGCGACATGGTCATGTCGCCGCACCCGCCCGCAGCCTGTTACGCGTGGCGTTCGGGTGTCTTAAAGGGCCCGAGCACGGGCTCGTCTTCCGGTTCGGCGCCGTGATAGGCGACGCGTAATGCCTCATCTTCGGCTTCGTCCCATGCCTTCGCGGCGCGCTGGTCGAAACGCGCGCGGCTGCTGCGTTTCATCACGGCGTCGTAAGCGCGGTCGACACTGAGCCCGCGCTTTTCTATCAGTTCCGTTGCTGCCTTGCATCCTGCCTCTATATCGTCGTTCGAGGCCTGGGAATCGAAAATCCAGAGTTTCATGAGTCGTCCTGTATTGAGCTTGCACCTAAACTGACGATTTTAGAAAAAATCGCTGGTGATTGCGAGGCCGGATGCAATCAAGCAACAGACTTCTCGGCCTGTGCGCCGCGTTCGCACCCTGATTACTGGTCCTGCCGCCGGATCGCAGTAGCGTGCAGACGCTCCGGCGCCAGATATTTCTGCCGGTAGGTCTCGAACGGCATGCTGTCGGCCGCTTCGATCTGGCGTTGCGTCTCCAGCGAGTCCCTGGCCATCTGCGCGAAGCGGTTTTCCACTTCGGCCGACAGCTGCAGGTGCTTGACGGAGGCCGCGTGGCGCAGCGATTGCTCGAGTATGAAGCGCGAGTAGGAGCCGTTGTGCTCGTCGCGCATCGCGCGCAGTACGCGCGCCGATGGCGTGGTATCCGGATTGTCCACCACGCCGTTCGCGGCCGCGAGGGCCTCGCCATATGCACTTACCCCGTGCGTGGCGTCGAGGGCCGCGGCGATCGGCTCGCATGCGGCCAGCACCTGCTGCGCCCAATCGTGCAGCGCGACTTCCTGTCCCTGCCTTTCCAGGCGCAGTCCGGGTTCGCGACCGTGCATGGCAACCCGGTTCTGATTGCGTCCCATGGCGGCGATTTCCTCCGGGGTGTCCGGCGGACTTTCCTCGAGCAGGCAATAAAGCAGGAATACGTCGAGCAGCCGGATCGTTGCGGCGCCGATGCCGATCGCGCAAAACGGATCGAGATCCATCAGGCGTACCTCGACGTACTCGACGCCGCGTTCGCGCAATGCGTGCAGCGGCCGCTCGCCCGGACGGATGACGCGCTTCGCGCGGATCTTGCCGTAGAACTCGTTCTCGATCTGCAGCAGGCTGGTGGCGAGCTGGCGGTAGTCGTCGCCATCGCGTATGCCGATCGCCTCATACGGCGGATAGGGTTTGGTCAGGGCATCGAACAGCGAGGCGCCGTAGTTCTCCAGCGTGTTGTAGCTCACCGCGAGTGCCGCCTGCGCATCGCTCTGGTAGCCGAGCCGCCCCATGCGCAGCGAAGTCGCATGCGGCAGATGGAACGTGCCTTTCACCAGTTCGCGCAATTCGTGCTCACGGCCGGCGACGAAACTGGCACAGACCGCCGGCGAAGCGCCGAACAGGTAGAGCAGCAGCCAGGCATTGCGCCGGAAATTGCGGATCAGCGCGAAGTAGGCTTCGTTGGGCTCGCCGATGTCCGCGATCGGCCACGCCATACCGGGCAGCGAAAAATTGTAGTGGATGCCGGAAATCATCTGCATGCGCCTGCCGTAGCGGTGCGACAGGCCGGTGCGGTAGACGGTCTTCATGCGCCCGACGTTGGAGCGGCCGTAGCGGCCGATCGGGAGCGATTCATCCGCGGGCAGCCCGCACGGCATGCTAGCGCACCACAACATCTCGTCGCCGAGCGCGCGGTAGACCACCTGGTGGATGCGGGTGAGTTCTTCCAGGCAGGACTCGACGCCGGTATGTACCCCAGTGATGAGTTCCAGCTGGGATTCGCTGAAATCCGTGGTGATGTGCGCATGGGTCAGTGCCGAACCGAGCGCGAGCGGGTGTTCGCTCATCGCGAGCATGCCTTCCGGGCGCACGCGCAGGCTTTCCTTCTCGACCCCGCGGCGGATGCCCTTCAATACGGCGGGCGAGAAGCCGCGCAGCCTTTCATGGATTTTGTTCAAACTGAATGCCTCAACGTGGTACGGTCGGAACTTGCACTAAGTCGGGTTGCCGCAGCCATAATGCAAGCCGCTGTGGCGCAGCTTACTTGCCGAGCGTCCGGACCACGGCGGCGACGAGCCGGTCTTGCGCCCAGCGACTGCCGTCCGGGTCGACGCCGGTGCGCACGATCACCAGATCATGTCCCGGCACGATGGTCACGAATTGTCCCTTGTTGCCGGCCGTCGTGAATGTTCCCGGTGGCACGCCTGGCATCTGGTCGAGCAGCCAGAATTGCGCGCCATAGCCCCACTGGCCGGCCACCGGTGCCTTGGCCGGTGCGGGCGTGCTGGAAAATTTGACCCAGCCTTCGGGCAACAGCCGCTTGCCATTCCATACGCCGTCGTTGGCCAGCAGCAGGCCGAAACGCGCCAGGTCTCGCGCGGTCGTGTAGCTCTGGCTCGATCCGACGAAATTGCCCAGATGATCGGTCTCCATGCGTGTGTGATACATGCCCAGCGGATGCAGCAGCTCGTCGTAGGGGAAACGCAAATAGCGCAGGTCGTCGCCGAGCTTGTGGCGCAACTCGCGCAGCAGCAGCAGTGAGTCGTTGTTGGCGTATTTCCAGCGCGTGCCAGGGGCGACTTCCAGCGCCGTGGTCGTCACCGCGCTGATCACGTCCTCGCCGCCGAAGTAGACCGCGTAGGTATTAGCGCCGCCGCTGACGAGTCCGCTGGACATCCACAGCAAGTGCTTGTGCGTGATCGCCTGCCGCGGATCGCCCGGATAATTCCACTCCGGAATGTCCATCGGCGCATCCAGATCCAGAATGCCCTGCCTGGCGGCGATGGCCAGCAGCGCGGCGGAAAAACTTTTCGATGTCGACCAGGTGCGATAGCCGGTATGAATGCCGAATCCGGGTCGATAGCGTTCGGCGACGATGCGGCCTTTGCTGACTACGATGACGGAGGTGGTGACGACGCCCCCCCCTTCGCCATATGTCCTGCCGTCGAAGGCCTCTTCCAGAATCGACACCAGCGCGTGATGATCGGCATCGACGCCGCCGGCGGGCAGGTCAACGCGGTCGCCGGCGGGGAACGCCTGGTTTGCGACATCCGGCGCGGGCGCATATTGCACGTTGGGCAAACGCGGAATGTCGCCGGCGTGCCAGTGCGGCGGCAACACCGTGCAACCCATGCTGTCGCGAAAGGCGGCAATGCGCACGATTGCCCCCGACTTATCGGTTGCCGTGACGATGCGGTTTTGCTCGTCGATGACCGGATCCGGATAGCCCAGGCCTTCGACGTCCACCAACTCGACCTTCTTGATGTCTGCCAGCGGCCGTCCGGCGAAAAAGTGCGCCGAGCAGGTAAACAGCGCGCGATAGCCCGCTACAATCAGGGGCTCCTTGTCATCGGCGATGCCGGCGGGGCGCTGATAGGGCGGCGCCGCAAAGGCCGGCGCGAGCAGCGACAGCAGGATACACGACAGGACGATATTTTTTTTCATGCCTATGCCTGGATATATTGTCGGGATGAACATTTACCTGCACGAACTTCGGACGGACACTGGCTGTGCTTGCGGGCAGCGCTGATTCGGACGATGAGCAAGGGTAACATGCAAACGAATGGCCGCTGAACGGGTCGATTCACCACAAAATAGAAAGAACTCATGCCGCCAATCACACAAGCGCTGCTGATCGCCAACGTCGTCGTCTATCTGTTGGAACTGCAGATGGGGAATGTGCTGTTCCAGTGGTTCGCGCTGTGGCCCGGGGCCGGTCCCGGCCTGGCGATCCTGCCATTGCTCACGCCCTGGCAGCTGGTCACCTACAGTTTCCTGCACGGCGGGCTGACCCATCTTGCCTTCAACATGTTCGCGCTATGGATGTTTGGCGGCGAGCTGGAGCGCGTGTGGGGCGCGCGCCGGATGGCGATGGCTTATTTTGCCAGCGTAGCGACCGGCGCCGTGGCGCAGTTGCTCGTCGGTGGGTTGTTCGGCCCCTCCGGCGGTCCGATCATCGGCGCTTCCGCCGGGGTATTCGGAATCATGCTCGCCTACGCCCTGGTATTTCCCAACCGCACCATCGTGCTGCTGATTCCGCCGATTCCCATGCCGGCACGCGTATTCGTGCTGGGTTATGCCGTACTGGAACTGGTGCTGGGCGTGACGGGTACGCAGGCGGGCGTTGCCCATTTCGCGCATCTCGGCGGATTGCTGGGCGGGTGGCTGGTGTACAAATACGGGCGGGCACGGCCGGGAAATTGGCGCGGACTTCGCTAGGCGTCGCCGGCGGCGTTGACCAGTGAGTCGGCGCGCTACTGCACGTCCACTTCGAAGTCGCGCGGCGCCGGCGGCACCGGAGTGACCTCGAAGTAGACCCGGCCGATCTCACGTTCGTCCATGGTTTCGACCCGCAGCTTCCATTCCCCGGGCTGGTAATTCGACTTCATGCCGTAGCCGCGGAATCCCTGCTCGCGCCCGCCGACGATCTTGATCGGAATCGAGTCCTGCAGCTTCCAGTGGCCGGCGCCGTCCTTCCAGTACCAGCGCATCAGCACCTCATCGGAAAATCGCGCCGGAGAAAAGATGCGGAAGAACGCATAAACCTTGTCACCGGGCTGGGCGGCGAAATCCTGGTCGCCGTGATGCCAGAATTTCCAGTAAGGGCGTTCGTGGCTCAGGCGGAAGGTATCCTCGCTGCGCTGGACGTCGTGGTAGACGCCAATGAAGGGAATGGACAGCGGCACTGGCGGGATCAGCCGGACCACGTAGAGCAACAAGAAGACTATCAGCACGCATCCGAAAGGCACCAGGATCTGCTGCCGTGCCTGACGAATGCGTTCGGGCGCGTGAATGCGGATGCGGCGATAGATGACCGCGAGCGGTACGCAGCCCACCAGCATCGAAAGCATGAAGACGAACAAGCCGATCGAGCCGACAAAGATGGGAACGATGCTCGCGCAGAAAGACAGCACGCAAAGGCTGAACAGGGCGAACTTGAAGGAAAGTCCGATGCGCTTCATGCGTCGGGATTCGTTGGCGGCCAGCAAAAGCACCAGCACGATCATGAATGCAAAGGAGACGATCAACGAAGAGCTCTTGAAAAAGAAGAGCGTGTAGAGATTGAGCAGCGTCCCAAGCAGAAAATGCACGAAAGGTACGCGGTATTCGAAGTACCAGCGCTTCAACGCCGGCATTACAGTCGGGTCGGCAGCCGGCCGGCCTTCCGCGAAGAACATCTGCAACAGGATTACCGCGATCAGCACCAGGTAGGCCGCCTGCTGCACGATGGTCGACCAGGCGTCGATGCGGTCGATCATAGCAATGTCGAACATAAAACCGCCGACGAAGGCGATGATGTCCAGCTCGCGCTCGTGGCTCTGGTAGTGCAGCTTGAGTCGCTGGATTGCCGAGGACAGTAATGGCATTTGTGTCAATTCCGGCGGTCAGATCACGCCCGCGACCATGTTGATGGTCAGGGCCAGGATCCCGGTGGCGTAAAAGAACGAGATGATGCCGTGGGTCAGCGCGAGTCCGCGCATGGCCGGATCTGTGATCTGCACGTCCGAAACCTGGAAGGTCATGCCGATCGTGAACGAGAAGTAGGCGAAATCCATGTACGACGGTCTGGCCTTGCCGGGAAAGGTCAGACTTTCGGTCGTGGTGCCGCCCGACTTGCTGGAATAATAATCGTGGGCATAGTGCAGCGCGAAAATGGTGTGGATGAATGACCAGGAAAGTACGATCGTCACGACTATCAATGCGATGCGCACGACTCTCTCAAACTCGGCGGCGGTCTTGATCAGCGGAACCTCTCCCGCGATCGCGACGAGGCTCGCGCTGCCCGCCACCAGCGTAAGCAACAGTACGGTCCATTTCCCCGCATCCTGCCGGGCCGCGAAGCGCTTCATCGCCTCGGGCGAAGATCCGCGCAGCCCGAGCAGCAGGACTGTCGCGATCGTCACACCCGCGTCCCAGGACAGGATGAAGCGCAGCCGCCCCGCCACGGAAGTGAAGACGCATAAAAGTACATAGATGACGATTGCGGCGGCCACGCCGGCGGCAAGGCGCGGCCTGCGAATGCGTAGGCGCAACTGACGTATTCCGCCATGATAGGGATCGGGCGTCCTCATGGGCGCCAGATCGGTTTGCGGCCCGGCGGCCGCTGCGGGGGCGTCACGGTATTTTCAGCCCATCCCTTGCAGGGCGGCGCCAGTCGCTGGTATCGCCCGGGTGCGCGGGGTGCACTCATCGGACAATCAGCGCCGATTCGTAAAGCGTGGTCCCAGCCGCATCGGTCACCGCGACGGTCCATTCGCCGGCGATGTGCAGCGTCTTGCTGGCCCAGGTGCGCCACGGATCGGCGCCGATCTTCAGCGCCGTCGGGTAGGTCTGGCCGTTGATCTGCCAGGTTACGGTTAGCTGTTCGCCGGCGGCACCCTGCACCTTCATCCAAAGGTAGGCCTGTTCTCCGGGTGCGAACGTAGAGGTTGCTTCGGCAATTTCGCGGTCGACGATTTTTTTACCGAGCTTGGCCTCGGCGACGCTGGCATCGGCAAAGGCCAAGGCCGGCACAAGCACTGCCAGCATTGCACACAAAGCGAGTAGCTTGCTCATGACGAATTTCCTCCGCGCGGTTGGGTCCATGGAGAAACGAGGCGACTGCTCGCGGGCGCCTGCATGCGGTCGATCCTGGTGCCAATGCGAGTTTTACGCAGCACTATCGCCCCAGATAGTACGACGATTCCGCTCACCGCATCCAACCGCCAGACTAGCGCGCATCGTGCAAGGCCCGATCACAACAATCCCGCCGGCGGCGGTGTGCACAGCGACCTGCGTTAGCGCTATGTGGCGCGGGCGTGAACTCGGGCGCGGTGCGCGCCGATGCGCGTGGCGAACCAGAAGCCGAGTAATGCCAGGCCGGTGCCGCTGATCGCAAATGTCGAGCCGTAGTGCAGCAGCTGAATGGCTAGGCCACATACCGCTACGCCACTCGCCTGCCCCATGAACAGGCAGAAGGCGAACACGGCGATCGCCGTGCCGCGCATTTGCGGTGCCATCTCCGTGGCGCGGGTCTGCAGCGTGTTGTGGAACATGTAGAAACCGAATCCGGCGACGATGAAAACCGGAATGGCCGCCTGCCACCACTGCAGCAGCGGCAGCAGCGCCATGCAGACGAACATCAGCGCGCCGCCCAGGCGCACGAAGCCCTTTTCGCCCAACCGCGCCAGCAGCCACTTCACCATCAAGCTGTAAATCACGCCGCCCAGGCCGAAGCCCGCGAGCAGGCCGCCGACCAGCAGATAGGACAGGCCGAAGCGTTCCTTGAGATAGGCGCCGGTATAGGCAAACGCGCCGTAGAACAGCCCGCCTTCCAGGAACACGGTGAGTACCACGATGCGCACCCAGGGATCGGCCAGCACGGCCGCGTAGTTGCGCCACACATTGCCGTGGATCGTTCCCGGCGCGGACGCTGCGGGACGGGTACGGCGATCGACGCTGAACAGCACGATGCTCACCGTCAGGAACACCACGGCCATGACATCGAATACCCGCCGCCAGCTGATGTATTCGGCGAGCGCGCCGCCGAGCGCCGGACCCAGGATCTGCCCCATCAGGATGAAGCTCAGGAATCGGCCCAGCGTCGCCTGGCGCTTTTCGTAAGAGGTGTTGTCGCCGATCCAGGCCAGCGACAGCGGCACGATGGCGGCGGCGCCGATGCCGGTGGCAAAACGCAGTGCCGCCAGCGCGCCCAGTGTCGGCGCGAAGGCACAGCCAAGCGACGCCGCGGAGGCGATCAGGGTGGCCACGCCGATGACGCGCAACTTGCCGACGCGATCGCCCAGCGGACCGTGCACGATCTGGAACAGGCCGTAGGCGAGGGTGAATGCGGTGACGACGATCGAGGCGGTCGTCGGCGCCACACCGAAGTCCTCCGCGACCTTGGGCAGCAAGGCGTCGAACAGGCGCAGGTTGGCACCGGAGACAAAGGCGGCGGCGGCGAGGGCTAGGAGGGCGGGTGGCATGGCGGATGGAGGTCGCATTCTGCCCGGTTGCGTCGCTTAAATCGACAGGAACCTCGGAGTAGAATCCAGTCCGAGACAGGCAATTCAGTCCTGCCCGTGAACAACCTGGAGCAACTTATGAATGCACAGAACAATGCGGGTGTGTCCGCCCTCGGTAACGTCGTGGTCGTCATCGGACTGCTCGTCGCGCTGGCAAGCGTCGCGGCGATGGTCTTGTCGGGGATCGGCTATCGCTTCGACCTCTACCATTTCCGCACCGGATTCACGATATTGCGCTGGGCATTCTGGTTTGCACTCGCCGGGGCGATCCTGTCGCTGGCCGGACTGATCCTGACGCGCGGCAAACCGGGGCGAATCCTGATCGCGGCACTCATCGGCATGGTCGTAGGCGGGGCGGCGGTGTATGTGCCCTGGACCTGGAAGCAGACGCTGGACGCGCTACCCTATATTCACGACATCACCACGGATACTGCAAACCCGCCGGAGTTCGTCGCTGCCGCCAGGCTGCGCAAGCCGACCGATCATCCGGTGAGTTACGACGGCAAGGAAGTCACCGAGCAGCAGCAGAAGGCTTATCCCGATCTGGCCACCTATACCACCAGCGCGCCGGCGGACAGAGTATTTACCGCTGCGCAGGCCGCGATCACCGCGATGGGCATGCGACTGGTGGATGCGGACGCGGCGCAAGGACGCATCGAAGCCAACCAGACCAGCCTGCTCTATGGCTTCACCGACGACATGGTGGTGCGTCTTGTGGCCGGCGCAGACGGGACCAAAGTGGACGTGCGGTCGAAATCCCGCGTCGGCCGCAGTGACCTTGGCCAGAACGCGAAACGCATCCGCATTTTCCTGCAAAAGCTTCAGGCGAACCTCGGCTAGCGCGGTTGAAAGCGGGGCTTAACCGCAGAGGACGCGGAGGACGCAGAGGAAAGGCGGGAGCAAGAAATAAAATCGCGTTGGGGGCGTTCAGTGGCTGGGAATCCAATGCAGTTAGCTTCGCAGCATGGATTCATGAACAGCTACGTCGCTAATCAATAAATTCCTTCTTCTTCGTTCTGGTTTTCCTCTGCGTCCTCCGCGTCCTCTGCGGTGAGCGTTTCTTTGTGAGAATTCATTAAAAGACCATCGGTTTTCGGTCCTGCAGCGCGAGCCAGCCGCGGGCGACGCGGTAGATGACCCAGAGGCCGGCCGCGATCCAGATCATCCACGCGATAGGGATGCCGATCAGCACGATGAACAGGGACACGAATACCAGCGCGCCGATCATTATCCAGAGCGCAGCGAACCAGAATGTGCGGATCTGCCAGCGAAAATGCGATTCCAGGTAAGTGCCGCGGGTACCGTGCCGATAGACGTAATTGAGGACGACCGCGACGATCGACGGTAGCCCGAAGACGAAGGCCCCGACGATGGTGATCGCGCTGGTCACGCCGATGACAATGCTCAGTGCGTGCAGGCCGTAGATGACTTGTGCGATGGTGATCAGGGACTCGGGTGCGCTGTTGCCGGATACTTCGATGTCTGCCATGTCATCCTCCAGAAATTCGACCGGGCAATCGCGCTTGCCCAATACTTTGCCGATGGTCCACGCTACAGGCTGGTCACCAGCATCGTTACCACCACCAGCGCCATTACTGCCGTTGCCAGCCAGCCGAGGAATTTCAGCCGGCGTCTGATCACAAATGGCCCCATCACTTCGACGCGGGTGGCCATCAGCATCATGACGACCATGATCGGGACCGCAATGACGCCGTTGATCACGGCGCTCCAGAACAAGGCTTTGATCGGATCGATCGGTGTGAAATCGAGCACGACGCCGCCAAGGGTCGCAATGGCGATGATCGCATAAAATTCCGTGGCTTCGAACAGCTTGCGATCGAGCCCCTGGCGCCAGCCGAAGCAGTCGGCCACCGCGTAGGCCGTCGCACCTGCCAGCACCGGAACGGCCAGCATGCCGGTGCCGATGATGCCGAGGCTGAACAGCAGGAACGAGAATTCGCCCGCGATCGGGCGCAAGGCCTGCGCTGCCTGGGCGGAGGTCTGAATCTGGGTGACGCCGGCGACATGCAGGGTGACGGCCGCCGACAATATGATGAAGAACGCGATCAGGTTGGAAAACCCCATGCCGACATAGGTATCGATCTTGATGCGGTGCAGGTGTCGCCGCGCTTCCTCCAGCGTGCTTTTCAACGATTCGGTGCCGTTGCCGCCGCGCAGTTCCTCGACTTCCTGTGAGGCCTGCCAGAAAAAAAGATAAGGGCTGATCGTGGTGCCGAAAACCGCCACCACGACAGCAATGAAATCGGGATTGAAGGATAGGGTCGGCGCGATCGACCGGTGGATGGTTTCCGCCCAGTCGATGTGCACCGAGAAGGCGACCGCCACATAAGCCAGCAGGGACAGCGTCAGCCACTTGAGCACGCGTACATAGCGTTGATAGGGGATGAAGACCTGCAGCAGCAGGCTCGTCAGTCCGAAGACGATGGCGTGGCCGTGCTCGCCGCCGCCGACCACCAGCTGTAGGGCTTCGCCCATGGCGGCGATGTCCGCCGCGATGTTGATGGTGTTGGCGACGACCAGCAGGCCGACGACGGCCAGCAGCACCCAGCGCGGGAACAGCAATCGGATATTTGCCGCAAGTCCCTTGCCGGTCACGCGCCCGATGCGTGCGCTGACGATCTGGATGCCGACCATCAGCGGAAAGGTAAACAACGTTGTCCACAACATTTCCAGGCCGAATTGCGCGCCGGCCTGGGAATAAGTGGCGATGCCGCTGGGGTCGTCGTCCGCGGCGCCCGTGATCAGGCCGGGGCCGAGTTTTTTCAGGAACGACTCATCGTCCGCTTTCTTGCGTGGCTGGCTCATGGCTGCTGCGGGCCCAAGCCTGGCGCGCCATCGGCGCCGGTTCGCTGCGATCGTTGGCTTTGCGTGCGAAGTGAGTTCAAACCTGCCGTCCCGTGGCTGAGGGTATTGCTTGCGGGCTACCGGGAAGCTGGCGCCACCCGGTCCTGGTTCGCGCCCGCCGCGGCAGGACGCGGGCGCAATGTACAAGGTCTGCCGCAACGATACCAGCGGGCCCACACAATTTTTCTGCCGGCCGCCGCGTGCTCAGCGCGTACCGGTGCTCCGGTCGCTGCCAACGGCAGTGTCGCCGGTCAATTGCTGCGCTGTCGGCAGGTCGGAGGCGTTCCAGCCGCCGCCCAGCGCCTTGATCAGCAGCACGCTGGCCGCGAGCCGGCGATTGCGGATGTCGACGGCGCTGCGCTCGCTGGCCAGGGCAGTGGCCTGGACGCTGACCACGTTCAGGTAACTGACGATACCGGCCTGGTATTGATTGGTGGTAAGTACGACCGACTGGCGCGCGTTTTGAACGGCTTCATCCTGGATCGCTGCTTCCGCTTCGAGGATGCGCAGCGCCGCCACGTTGTCCTCAACTTCCGTGAAGCCGGTGAGCACGGTCTGGCGGTAGGCGGCGACATTGGCGTCGTAGGCGGCGATGGCCTGATCGGTCTGCGCGCGGCGCAGGCCGCCGTCGAACAGCGTCTGCGCCAGGGCCGGCCCGAGCGACCAGAAGCGGCTTGGTGCGGAAATCCAGTCGGCAAGGCTCGAGCTCTGGAAGCCGCCGGTTGCAGACAAGGAGAGCGATGGGTAGTAGGCCGCCTGCGCGACGCCGATCTGCGCGTTGGCCGCCGCCATGCGCCGCTCGGCCGCGGCAATGTCCGGACGGCGCTCGAGCAGGCCGGACGGAATGCCCACTGGCACGGCCGGCGGTAGCGCGTTCAGCGGTACCGCGGCCAGCGAAAATGCGGATGCCGGTTTGCCCAGCAGCAGCGCGATCGCGTGTTCGAGTTGCGCGCGTTGCACGCCCAGATCGAGGGC
>JBDTRK010000033.1:0-30539 GCA_039931685.1 Betaproteobacteria bacterium
GAGCATTCTGCGAGCCGAACATTCCGACGGACAGCCGGTCACCGAACCAGCGGTGTACCGTTTCGTGACCCACGAGCCGCGCAACCCAGAAGGCCGCCAATGCGCCGGCCTCGGCGCCGAGTATCACGTAAAGCGTGCCCCACCAGTGACCATATGCAGCGCCTGCGGCTAATGCGATCGGCGCACTGGGGATCGGGCTGATCAGTATCGCCAGTATCATCAGGAGAATAATGATCAACGGCCCCCATGCACCGAGCCGTACGATCGATTCGTAAAGCGCGGCTTTGTCCGTGATCGTCGCCAGCGCGCCGGTCGCATGCAATGCCCAATAGACCGCAGCGAGCGCGCCGACCACCAGGAGGCCCAGGACCCATTTGTGTCGCATCGTTCGGGACCTGTCCCCGCGATCCGGTCAGATTTCGACAAACGGGGTAAGCGTCAGCTCTCCCGTCCCAGATCAATCAGCCCGGCCTGTTGCGCCTTCGGCGGATGCGCGCGAATGGCGGCTTCGTTCGGCTCGGTACCCCAGCCTGGGCGGTCGGGCAGGATGAGGTGGCTGTCGACGATTTCGGGCACATGGGTCACCAATTCGTGATCCCATGCGACGCGATCGATATCGGTCTCCATGATGCGCAGGTTCGGCACCGCGGCCGAGAAGTGCGCGTTCATCATCGTGCACAGATGGCCGTAGAAGTTGTGCGGCGCGACGTTGACTTCGTGGGCTTCCGCAGCCGCAGCGATTTTCATCGACTGCCACACGCCGTTCCAGGGCACGTCCACGATGGCGACGTCCATCGCTTGCTCGCGGAAGTAGGGCAGGAACTCGCGTAACCCAAGCAGCGTCTCGCAGGAGCTGATCGGATGCGGGCTGTGGCTGCGGATATAGGCGAGCGCCTCCGGCACGAAGCTGTCGATCTCCACCCAGAAGATGTCCAGGTGGGCGATGGCGCGCAGGATCTTGAGATAGCCCTCGGTTTTGGCGTTGAAGTTCAGGTCGAGCAGGATGTCCACGTCCGGGCCGGCGCCGTCGCGCATCGCCTCCAGGTGCGTGACCAGGTTGCGCAGCACGTCGCGATCGACATTCAGGTCGGGCGCGAACGGGAGGCCGAAGCCGGGCACCCAGCCGCGTGCGTTCTTGCCGTCAGCGTCGTACCTGAACATGTTGGTCTTCAGCGCGGTGAAGCCCTTGTCGCGCACTTCGCGGCCGAGCGCCTTGACCCCGTCGAGGTCGGTGATGGCGGGCTTGTAGACGGTGGGCAGGTTGATGCGCCAGGTGGCGCAGTGCGACCAGTACACGCGGATGCGGTCGCGCACCTTGCCGCCGAGCAGTTCGTACACCGGTACACCCAGGCCCTTGGCCTTGGCGTCGAGCAGCGCGTTCTCGATCGCGCCCATCGCCAGCGCCACCACACCACCCGAGGCCGGGCGCGTCGCACAATAGAGTTCGGCGTAGATGCGTTCGTGCGCGCCCACGTCCTGTCCGATCAGGCGCGGCGCGAGCCGCGCGATCACCGCGCCGACGCCCGGCGCGCCGAAGCCTTCGTCGAATTCGCTCCAGCCGACGATGCCGCGGTCCGTAGTCAGTTTGACATAGTGGTAGTTGCGCCAGCCCGCATCGCAGGAAAGCGTTTCGATGGCTTTGATTTTCATGGTCTCCTCCCGATTGCCGTCAGGTTGGTCGCCGCTGTGCCGCGGCATGGCCACAAGCTTACCCGCAACGCCGGACCGAATGTCGACTCGGAGAGAGACGGGGACAGGCATGCGTAATTGGAATGGCGCTTCGCGCCCGGAGCGGAGACCGGCAGGCTGGCATGCGCACGACTACGTCGTCGTGGTGCTAACGGCGGGCAGGCTGATGCAGGGAACTGCGAACGGGGAGATCGTGACGGAACTTGCGTCCGGGCAGTCTTACGCGCGGAACGCCGGCGTCGGGCACAACGTGGTTAATCCGAACTTGCGCAGTAAGTCGATAGCGTCGTAGTAGCCAGGCATCCAGGAGCAGGAAAATGCACGACTCTATCAGTGGGCCTTACTGGTTGCGGGTTGATCGCGCACGGGATTGAAGTCGACCCATGAGCCGTCGCGCCAGGTTCCCTCGGCTATTTCCACATCGCGGGCGCCGCGCTTGCGCAATAGATCGGTCGCAAAGTTACGATCTGCAGCCAGGGGCGTGCCAACGGCAACGAGCACTCCCGCGGGACGAGCCGCAATGGTGCCGACGGAATGCGCCGGATCGACGTCTTCCCCCATGCTGTTCAATGCGCCTAATAACGATCCGACGTAGGCGCCGATTGCCGCGCCGCCTGCCATGCCTGCAGGCCCTGCAATGGGAAGGGCGACGACGCCTGCTCCCATGCCGATGGCGGTGCCCACGGCTGCGCCTTTGATAGAGCCCCCGCCGGCTCGCGTTGCGCCGGGCGAGGCGTACTCATCGCCGACCATCGGATGTGCATCATGCTGCCCGGGGGGATTGACCGCGAACGAGCAGATGTGATCGGCGTTGATGCCGCCGCTCAGCAATGCTTCGATTGCACTATCCGCCTCCGCCTTGATTTCAAAGTTGCCGGCTACAATTGTACTCATTGTGCGTTCTCCTGGTTCAAATCGGGTTGCTTGGTGCTCGTACGGACTCCTGTGCCGCCTACCCGGGCAAACATTACGTGCCGGGGCGCATGCAGTCTGTGCGGCAGCACACGACCAAACCAGACCGTCCCCCCGCAGTCTTGCTCGAGAAACGGCTGAAGCCGTCGTGCGTAAAAGGGTACTTCACGCTAACGCGAGGGTATTCATGGTGAGAGCTATCGTCCATGGACCGATCCGTCGAGGCCTCTCAGCGTTGCGCGGTTTTGGGCGCAACGCCCGCATCGTCGCTGCGAGACAACGCGCCCTTGACAATCGATGTCTGGGCCGAGCGCCGCTTCGCTGCGGCGATGTCGCGATCCTGTCCCCGCTGGCTTTGCCGGATGTGATCGTTCATTATCCGTACACTGGAGTCGCCGGCATTTTCGCCGGGAAGCTGCGCAGGTCGACCCTGTTGCGCCCGCATCAAGCGGCGTTTCGCCTCGTTGAAATCGACCTTGGCGGCGGCCGGCGAATTCATGGGGGAATAGGTGGCCAATGCGTTGGTCAGATCCCACTCCGACGCCGGGTGCGGCGAGGGCGTCGATTCCGGCCGATCGGTGAACGTGATGTTGCCGTCGGCATCGACTTCCTTGTGCACCGATTGGGCCGATGCGGCCAGCGAAACGCAAAGAATCGCCGCCGCGCAAAGGCGCCAGGCGACGTCCAGGAGGGAATGACGGGGATTCATAGCGTTGCAAGTTACGCCGATCTCGCGGACGGATCCGTACGCTGGAGCGCTTAACGCTAAACTTATTTGGGATCGGACCACGCCAGGATATTCTTTACGAAATTGTGCCGCCCGACGGCAAATGACAGATGAGCAAAACCCACATGAATTCCACCGAACCTGCAAAATTGCCCGACGTCGCTGCGGAGCTCGAGCGCGTGCTCAAACTACGCGCGATCCCTTTCGGCATGAAGCTATTCGAAACCGTGGAGGCGATGGCGGTGATTCCCAAGATTCGCCGGCCGAAAGGGACGCAGCACACCACTGACCAGATCGTGGCGCAGGCCGCGCGACTGGGCTGGACGGTCGGCATTACGACGGAGGATCTGGTTGGCGATCAGTGTCGGTCGGTGATCGGTCTGGGCGGCCAAAGCGCGCAATGGAAAACCGGCGCACACATGAAGGGCGTGTGGTATGCAACGGTCGAGGATGCCACCCGGCACCAGGCGGCGATGCACGTGGTGCCCACGGGCAAGTATGCAGCGCTGGCGGTGTCGCCGCTGGCGAGCGGGCGGCTCGACCCGCCGGACATTGCGCTGTTCTACGCGACACCGGGCGCGATGATGTATTTCATCAACGGCCTGCAATGGAGCGGCTATCAGCGCTTCGACTGGAGCGTGGTTGGCGAATCGGCCTGCGCGGATTCCTGGGGCCGCGCGCTCGCTACGCGCAAGCCCAGCCTGTCGATTCCCTGTTTCGCTGAGCGGCGCTATGGCGGCGTGCTGGACGACGAGATGCTCATGGCCTGCGTGCCGGAAGATCTGTCCCGCGCGCTCGAAGGCATGGCGGCCCTGGCGAAGAACGGGTTACGCTATCCCTTCCCGCAATACGGCATCCAGCAGGATGTGCGCGCGGGCATGGCGGCCAGCTACCCCGACCGCAAATAAGCCTGAACGAAAAATACAGCCACTTCACTAATATCGAGCCGAGCCATGACGAAACCTCGCCCCCAGGCCACTTCGAAACGCTTGCAGGAAACCGACCGCGCGATCGTCACCGAGTGGCGTTTTGCGCCCGGCGCGGAAACTGGCTGGCACAAACACGCGCACGACTACGTCGTGGTGGTGCTCACGGCCGGCAAGCTGATGCAGGAAACCGCGAACGGCGAGATCGTGACCGAGCTCGCGGCAGGACAGTCCTATGCGCGGGACGCCGGCGTCGAGCACAACGTCGTCAACCCGAACCCGCACGAGTTCGTTTTCGTCGAGGTTGAGTTGAAATAGATCGACGTGGATTAAACAGGCTAGGGCGAGGGTATTCGTGATGAGTTTGTCAGATTTAACGTGTGAACCTGGCTGACACAACCCATGGACAATTTGCAGGATCTGCAGTCTCTGGGCTTCACCCTGCCCAGCCCGGCCTATATTTTTGGCGCCGTCATTTTCGGCATCATCGGCTTCGCCGCGTATCGGTACGGCAAGAAAACCGAACGCAAGGCGACCAAGTGGATAGGCATCGCACTCATGGTCTACCCCTACGTCGTCTCGCAGACCTGGTTGCTGTACGTTGCCGGAGGCGCCCTGTGTGCCGGGCTGTTGTTCTATCGTCGCTGAGCAGACGCGGGCGTTGGCTTACGTGTCGGACAAGCCGATGCGCCGCCCGTTCGTGCCGCCATGTTCAGCGCTTCGCTACGACGCCGCCGGCGACGTGACCGACTTGCGCGTGATATAGCCGATGGAAAGTCCCTGCACAAGAATGGAGAACACGACCACCCCGTAGGTCAGCGCCACCACGGTGTTGCGTTCCGCGCTGGCCGGCAGCGAAAGCGCGAGCGCCACGGAAATGCCGCCGCGCAAGCCGCCCCAGGTCAGCACCGTCCATGAGCCCTTGGGCAGATTGAAAGCCTGCCGCAGCAAACCCATCGGCAATCCGACCGTGAACAGCCTGGCGAGAAGCGTCACCGTCGTTGCCACCGCCGCGGCGACCAGCGTATTGACCGAAAATGCCACCAGCAGGACTTCCATGCCGAGGAGCACGAACAGCGTCGCGTTCAGGATCTCGTCAACCAGCTCCCAGAACATGTCCAGGTAGCGGCGCGTCGTATCCGACATGGCAGGGCGCGCACCACGCCCACGCCATTCCTCGTACGCGCGCACGCCGTGTGCGAGGGCCATTGCGTCGAGCCGGACCAGCGCCAGGGAAAATACCAGCGCAGCCGCCATCACGCCGATCGTCGTCGGCATGCCGAAGAAGCGGTGGTTCAGCCAGGCCAGCAGCGCGGTGATGACGAGGCAGGAGGCGGTGATATTGAGTATGGGCTGCGCGGGACATCAGACAGGACGGACGAAGCCTACCTTGAATGTCGGCAGGCATGCGGCGGCATCATTGCAGTGCCTTGTCGCCCCTCAGCCTTTCCACCAGCAAATCCACGAAAGTGCGTACCTTCGCCGATGCTTGGCGGCCTTCCCGGTGCAGCGCATGGATCGGCAGGCGCGGCGGTTCGTAATCGGCCAGAACGGCCTTGAGTTGGCCGGTGGCGAGATAGGGCGCTATCTGATACGACATCAGTCGGGTGATGCCGAAGCCTTGCACCGCCGCGACGATTGCCGCGTCGTTGCTCGTCACCGACAATCGCGGCGCCAGCTTCACGCTCACTGTTTTCTTGCCCTCGAAGAATTTCCAGTCCACTGCAGGCGACACCGGACTTGCGGCGATGACGCAGTGAGCGGCCAGATCCGCCGGCGCCTTCGGCGCGCCGTGCGCCTTGAGATAAGCCGGCGAGGCGCAGACGACGCGGCGCACGTGGCCGACGCCGATGGCTTTCATGGTCGAGTCGGGCAGCGCGCCGATGCGGATGCCGACATCCATGCCTTCTTCCAGCAGGTTGACGACGCGGTCGAGGAACAGCGCCGCGATCGACATGTCGGGAAAGCGCTGCAGGTACTCGACCATGCTCGGCGTCACGAACATGCGGCCGAACAGCACCGGGGCGGTGACCGCGAGCTGGCCGCGCGGCGCGGCATGCACGCCGGCGGCGACTTCGTCGGCTTCGTCGGCCTCGGCGATGATGCGCCGCGCATGTTCGAGGTAACGCAGGCCGGCGTCGGTGGCCCGCACGTAGCGCGTGGTGCGGGTGAGCAACTGGATGCCGAGGCGCTGCTCGAGCGCGGCGATGGCGCGGGTGACGGCGGGCGGCGAAATCGCCAGCTTGCGCGCGGCGCCGGCAAAACTCTCTGCTTCGGCGACGGCGACGAAGACGGTCATCAGGTGGAAGCGATCCATGCTGTCATTCCGCTAAACGGAAGAATGAATTGTATTGACCGGATATTCTTCTATCAATCGAAATTCTTCAAGATGCACTTCATTCGCAACGCATCGGGCGAAGCGAACTCAACCCTTCCAAAGGAGTATTGCCATGAGCCGTATCGCAACCCCCGCTCTCGACCAGACCCCCGCCGCCTCCCGCCCGCTGCTGGAAGCCGTCAACAAACAACTCGGCGTCGTGCCGAACCTGATGAAAGTGCTCGGCAACAGTCCGGCTGCCCTGGGCGGTTACCTGAACCTGAGCGGCGCACTGGGCAAGGGCGCCGTCGGCGGCCAGACCGGTGAGCGCATTGCGCTGGCCATCGCCGAATTCAATCGCTGCGGCTATTGCCTGGCCGCGCACACCTACCTCGGCAAGAACGTGGCGCGCCTCGACACGGCGGAAATCGCTGCGAACCGCGTCGGCACCTCGAACGACCGCAAGGCCGACGCCGCCGTGCGCTTCGCGCTGACCGTAGCGCAGCAACGCGGGCATGTTTCCGATGACGCCGTGCGCGCCGTCAAGAGTGCCGGTTTCAGTGACGCCGAAATCATTGAGATCGTCGTGCACGTCGCGCTGAATACGTTGACCAACTACGTCAACTCGGTGGCACAGACGGAAATCGATTTCCCGGTTGTCGAGTTGCGCAAGGCGGCGTAAGAGGCGGTGAACAGTGAACGGTGAACGGCGAAATCCGTTCGCCCGCCAACGGGGTGCTCCTCACTGTTCACTATTTACTGTTTACCCATCACCCATCACCCATCGCTCATGCAAAGGATTCCCATGAACACCCCCATCCCCAGCGACATCGCCTTTACACCGACCGTTAAAGCCATCCAGGCGCGCGAGGGCTCGCGTCGCGCCTACGCCAGGATGGAGCAAGGCGAGGGATGGGAGGCGGCGATCACGCCGGATCTCGCGGAGTTTATCGCTACGCAGACCAGCGTGTTCCTCGGTACCGCGAATGCCGCCGGCCAGCCCTACATCCAGCATCGCGGTGGCCCGGCGGGATTCCTGCACGTTCTTGATGAGAAGACCATCGGTTTCGCGGAATTGCGCGGTAACCGCCAGTACATCACGCTCGGCAATCTCGCCGAGAATCCGAAGGCCCACCTGTTCCTGATCGATTATGCGCAGCGCCAGCGCATCAAGATCTGGGGCGAGGCACGCGTGGTGGAGGACGATCCGGTGCTGATGCAAAAACTGTTGCCGCCGGACGAACAATCACGGCGGGGGCGCGCGATCCTGTTCACGGTGGCCGCCTGGGATGCCAATTGCCCGAAGCATATTCCGCAGCGGTTCGAAGCGGCGGATGTGGCGCGTACGCTCGAACAGCGCGACCGGCGCATCGCCGAGTTGGAAAGCGAGGTAGCGCAGTTGAAGGCGAATGCGTCCGGCATGGCCGGGAGGTAAGCTGACTGCTCAGACTTTCGGCTGGACCGTGACGCGGTAACCGACGCGCGGAAAATGCACCGCCACCTCGCCGCAGGTGGCATCTGCGCGCGTCAGCGCGATGACGTTGCGATCCACCGCGCGGACGATGCCGGTGATCGGGGGATCGCCGCCATCGGTGACCGGCTGCACGCTGATGCGCATGCCGGGGGCAAGGCCTTGCGGATCGCGCGGATCGGATTTTTCCGGCGTCTGCGGCTGTGCCGCCCTGGCAGTTGCGAGCGCCTGTGCCGGCGTCATCGGCGTGGGCGAGCCGTGGCCGATGGTCTTCATGCGCGCCGCCCAGGCCAGCAGGGCGGGAAACTCCGACAGCAATTCCTCGGCGCCGGCATAACGGCTGCGTACGAACCAGACGATGTACCAGCCCAGCAGGTCGGGCATGCCAGGCGCGTCGCCGAGCACGAAAGGCCGGCCCGACGCAAAGCGCTCATCGAGCCACCCCAGTTGCGGGCGCAGTTGCGCCAGCACATGCGGCATGTCGGCCGCAACTTTGGTCAGATCGCCGTGCGAGCCCAGTTGCAGGCGCGTGCGGTCGGCGACCAGCGCGGGCGGCAGCGTATGCGCGGCCGGTGCGAATACCGTGCAGAAGGCCAGTTCGAACAGCGGCCCGTCGGTCCAGCGCGACAATGCGAACGGCAGGCCGGCGCCGTTGTTCGGGAAGAAGGACGGTGCCGGTACCCTGCGTTCGATCTCGCGCAGGATGCATTGTGTGTCGCAGTAAATGTCGGCGCCGATCTGCAGGACCGGGATGCGGCGATAGCCGCCGGTCATCGCGAACAGTTCAGGCCGATCCGGCATCCGGTTCTGCTCGACGGAGTGCCACGCGACATTCTTGATGCCGAAGCCCGTGCGGATTTTTTCCGCGTAGGGCGACAGCGGGTAGTGGTGCAGGATGAATTCAGTCATGGTTTTGACCTTTCGCCGCGCAACGCATCAGGCGCGCGCGAGCAGGGCGGGCAATTCGGCGAGGCTGCGGATCTCGCGGTCGGGTGCACCGGGCAGGCGTTCGCGGCGCTGTCCATAGCGGTTGCACCACACCACGCGCATGCCGAAAGCAGAGGCCGCATGCGCGTCCCAGGCATTCGACGACTGGAACGCGATTTCGGCGGGCGCAATGCCCAACGTCTTGACCGCGAGCCGGTAAACATCCGGATGAGGTTTGAACACGCCCACTTGCTCGACCGAAAGCACGTGATCGAGGAGCCCGCCCAGGCCTGCGCCCTTGACGGCATCAGCGAGCATGCCCGGCGCGCCATTGGACAAGATGGCGGTGACGAACCCTGCCTGCTTCAAGTCTTTCAGAACCTGCGGCACTTCCGGAAAGCATTGCAGCGTGCGATACAGGTCGAGCAGTCGCGCGCGCAGCGCGGTACCTTCGATGCCGAGCGACTCCATGGAGAAATCGAGCGCATCCGAGGTTACCTGCCAGAAATCCGTATGGCGGCCCTGCAGGCCGCGCAACCAGGTGTACTGCAGTTGCTTGTCGCGCCACAACGCGGTGAGCGTCGCGGCCTTGTTGCCCAGCACATCGCGGCAACCCGCCGCCGCAGAGGCGAAATCGAAGAGCGTGCCGTAGGCGTCGAACACGCATGCCCGCACTTTCAGCTTGTCATTGCTCATGGGCGCAACTCGTCCAGTAAAGGTGGCAGGAATGCTCCGCGTCGCGCACAGGCCTCAGGCATGCGTACCGCGCACCGGCAGCTTGTTATCGATCGCGTATTTTATTCCGCCGAGCAGCGCTGCGAGGTCCGGCCGCGCATAGGCGGCATTGGATATGTCCACCACCTGCGCATTGTTGTCGGGATTGATGACGAACAGGCCCGGCTCGGCGAACGGCCGGTCGGTCTCCTGCGGCGAGCGCGGGTCGGAAATGTAGAGGCCGAGGGCTTTCATTTGCGCGATCGCCAAGTCGTAGGCGACCGGGAAGCGCCATTTGTTTTCTGCAACCGACGCCTGCGCTTTCTTCGCCGGATCGGCCGATACCGCGGCGACGGCGATTCCTGCCGCCTTGAAATCATCGAGCAGCCCATCGAGTGTGCCGAGGTAAGTTTTGCAGCGTGGACAATGCTTGCCACGGTACACCACCAGGACACGCCAGCCGGGCATGCCGGCAACTTCCAGTTTGCCGCCACCGGTCAGCGGCCAGGCGAACGCGGGAAACGCTGTGCCGGCGGTAAATTTGGTCGATTGCTCCATGACGATGAGGGCCTCCAGATCGGTTGCGATGGAAAACGGGGCGTTCGCACCCTCTACTTTTTTCATCTTGGACTGTATAGTACAACATGGAAGAGGTCAAACGATGTGGACCGGCGCCGGGTGGTCGGCGGTGCGGTGCCCGTAAGGAGAAATCAATGAGTGGCACGAAGCAGTTCGATGAAGGCGCGGCACTTGACCGCGCTATGCAGGCGTTCTGGCGCAACGGCTTCAACGGAACTTCTTATCCCGACCTGATGCAGGCAACCGGCCTGAACAAGAGTTCGCTATACAACACCTTTGGTGACAAGCAGGCACTGTACCGGCGCTGCCTTGATCACTTTACTGAGGTCCACGGCGGCAAGCTGCGCAGGCACCTGGATGCGCCGCGATTGCACGAGGCAATCGGCGGCTTCTTCGATGAACTGATCGAGCGCTTTCGCCGTAAGGACGTGCCGGACGGATGCATGATGACGGCGGCGGCACTCGAACTCGGTGCTGACCACAAGGTGGCCGGGTCCGGCATTCGCGACCAAATGCGTGAACTGGAGACGCTTTTCCGGCAGCGCCTCGATCGCGCCGTGCGAGAGGGCGAGTTGCCGCGAGCGACGGACACGCTGTCACTCGCGAGCCTTCTGTTGGCGATGACGCGTGGGCTGGCCGCGATGCATCGCGGCTACGGCGACGTTCGCGCGGTCAAGCGGGCCAAGCGTGGCCTGATGCAGATCCTGCTGGTGCCGCCGCGCAAGGGCCGGACAGCGTGATGAATTCCGGCTTGGTGGCGTAGCGGGTAGATGCTGCAGGATCAGGTGGCCAAAAGATCGGCCCGTGGCACTTTGGTATCCCAATGGCGGCGGGATTGCGAAAATCCGGATTGAACGCCCTGCCTGGGGCGCCTGCGCTGCCGGGTTACTTCTGTAGCGCAGGCTTCGCGCTCAGTTCCTGCGACGGTCCGGGGTCGCGTCGGACCCTGCCTTATAATTTTCGTAGAGATACTCGAACAATTTGCCGGCTTCGTCGACCAGCCTGCTGTCGTCGGGCAAAATTCGCTGTGCGCCGCGCAGCATGACTTCCAGGCCGGCCGCCTCCGGAATTGGCACACCGCCGACGTCCAGGTAGTGGATCAGCGCGGCTATCCTCTCGAGTGCGATATCGTCTTCCAATCCGAAACTCGCGAGCAACACCTCAAACGTCACCTTGGCGCCGACATGGGTGAACTCCGCTCCGTCGAAGTCGTAACCCACGGCGCGCTTCGGGCAGTCCTTCGGACTTTTAAGCCACAGCCATTTCGCGCGCGGATCGATGAAGCGCTTGATCAGCCAGGCACTGGCCAGCCGGTCCGCCCAGGGTCGCGCCCGCGTCGCCCAGATCCTGCCTTGATAGTCGGCACGGGCAAGGCGCGCAATGGCGCCGAACCTGGCGTGCGGTTCGTCGGGCGACAACAAGGCGTTGGCGCCTGCGGCCAGCGCGTCGAGCGCGTCGCGCGTTTGTTCACGCGCCGCGCCCGGAAAAAAGTCCTGCGCCACGATCGCATCGTAGTTGCGCGACAGCCTCGCGAGCAGCGGCGATAGCGTTGCCACGGTTGATTTGCCGAGCGCCTTTTTCGCGTCACGAATCTCCTGGATCAGATTCTCGTAGTCCGGTGTGCGGTCGAACTGCGCCCGGAATTCCGCTTCCTGCAAATCATCGCGTGCCGCGACTTCGAGAATCTGCGCACTGCCCCCGGAATCCACGACCTCTGCCGACTGCATTTGCAGGGGTTCATGGAACTCCGCGCGATTGGGGAGCAGATAAACGCCATCGCGCAGGACGGCCGTGCCCAGGGACTTGAGCGCCCGCCACACGCGCATGCGCACGGCGGGCTGCTGGCCCTGCAGCGTCAGGATGAAGAGCAGCCAGGTCGGATCGGCCGGTATGGATTCGGAAGCCATTTTTCCCCTATTATGTAATAATTACTACCACAATGTAACAAACACTACACCACCGCGAACTACCGGCATCCGGCGCGGCCAAAGCGGCGTGGTTGCAATTCCCGCTCGTCACGACACGCTCAGGCATTTCACTGGTCACCATGTTCGTGTTCGAACCGAAAAGGAGGTATCGAAAATGTTTCATTCATTCATCCCTGCGCGGCATCGCATCGGGGCTGCGCTTGCCGGCGCGCTTCTGGCATTTGCAGTGCATCAGCCATCGTTCGCCAAGCAATATGATGATGAGGAGACCACCGCGCTGCTTCAGGTCCTGAACAATAGCAAGGTAAGCATGGCTGAAGGAGTTCGACAACTCACCAAAGACGGTGAGGCTGCGATCTCAGCCAAGTACGAGCTGGACGAAAAAAAGAAGCTCTCGCTTTCCATATATACCGCAGAAAAAGGCCTGGGTGCGGATCCCGAGCACAATATCCTGAAAGAATTTAGCGCAAGTCCCGAACAATCCGCATGGGCGCCGGAAGCGGAAGTCTTCAAGGATATCGAGCATGTGTCCCGTGCATCCGGCCAATTGACGTTGATGGCCTTGGCAAAACATCCCCTGGCAGACTTCATAAAGATGGCCCGGAAGCAGCACAAGGGCATGGTGTATTCCGCAATCCCTGAAGTGAAGAACCACCGTCCGGTGCTTGTCGTACTCATTGCCGATAAGGGCAAGGTGAGCGCCGTTCTCTATGACCTTGCATCCGGCCATCTCGTAACAGGCAAATAAATCCTTTAATCCCGGGAGACTGACGCCATGAATTGGTATCTACGAATTCTTCGAGTTGTTCTGTGTGGGCTGGCATTTTGGGTTGCATCCGTCGCGCAGGCGGCGGACGCGGCGCTCGACACAGCCCGGATCGAGCAACTTACCGGACTCAATGGAACGTTGAATCAACAAGAGGGTGTGTTCAAGGTCAACTTTCCGCGTAAGGATATCCAGGCATCGGTCGCCGGAAGCCGCCTGATTCCCGATCAGGGCCTGACCGCGTGGGCCGCCTTCACGCGGGTAGGCGACCACACCATGGTCATGGGCGATATTGTCGTGCTTGAAAACGAAGTCAATCCGGTCATGAGCGCGGCGTTGGACAGCGGACTGGAAGTAACGGCGCTGCACAATCATTTCATGTGGGACTCACCCAAGGTCATGTTCATGCATATTGGTGGCATGGGGGATGAGGCGGAACTGGCGCGCGCCGTTGGGCGCGTATTTGGCAAGTTGAAGGAATTGATCTCGACCAGACCGACTGCGCTCACGGTTAATATCGATCCGGCAAAGACCACATTCGACCCCGAAGACATCGAGCAGATTGTCGGCATTGCGGGCGTTATGAAGAACGGTATCTACAAGATAGTCGTCGGCCGCACGGCCAGGATGGGCGGGCGCGAAGTCGGCAAGGAAATGGGCGTCAATAGCTGGGCCGCCTTCGCCGGAAGCGAGCAGCAAGCCGTCGTGGACGGGGATTTCGCCATGCAGGAAAGCGAGGTGCAGGATGTGCTCAAGACTATGCGTGCCGCGAACATCAACATCGTGTCGATTCACAACCACATGATCGGCGAATCGCCGCGATACGTGTTTCTGCACTACTGGGGCGTGGGCCCCGTAGAAGACCTCGCGAGGGGTCTGAAGGCTGCGTTAGCTAAGCAGTCCGGCAAATGAGCGTCACGGATCATGATAAAACATCTTGCGCTGATACTTTTGCTGTCGACCTTCATCGTGGATGCCCAGGCTGAAATGACCGGATTCGACCAGGATCAGGTCGGCTCCCCGCCGGCTGGCTGGATTTGTGGCGTTACCGGCCGGGGTTCGCCGCAGTGGACGGTCGAGGCCGATGCAACCGCCCCGAGTAATCCCAACGTGCTCAGGCAGTCTGGTCAGGGCACATTTCCATGGTGTGCCAGAAAAGGCGTCGCGATTGCGGACGGCTTCGTCGAGGTGAAGTTCAAACCCTTGCAAGGCAGCGAAGATCGCGCTGGCGGGCTGATGTGGCGCTGGAAGGATGGCGAAAACTACTATGTCGCCCGAGCCAACGCGCTGGAGAACAATGTTTCTCTTTACTACACGACACACGGCAGCCGGCACACCATCCGGTACGTCGACGCGCCGGTCGTCGCTAATCAATGGCACACGCTACGCGTCGAATTTTCCGGAAAGCACGTCAAGGTGTTTCTCGACGGCAAGCCATGCATCGAGCTGGACGACGAGCATATTGCTGGCCCGGGCTCGATCGGGGTCTGGACCAAGGCCGACAGCGTCACGGCTTTCGACGATTTCTCGTGGGGCAACAAATAGCCCCGGCTCCATGCTCGGCGGGACTCGTGCCTGAAGGCTGTTGCAAGAATTCAGAGAGGAGAGCGAAATGTCGCCCTACGAGTTGAATCGCCATAATGCCCCCAACGCATGACGCGTCGATCACGCATCATGAAACGTGCGTCATACACAGATATGCCCGACCCCATGTTCCATGAAATTACCCTGCGCCCATTCCGCTTTGCCAAAATGGGTTCGACGGCTAGTGCTGCTCGGACTATATATCACCTGCTTGCCATCGTCGTTTGCGCAGGGCGGCCCGCCGATGCTGACCGACGATCCCGGAACGCCGGGCGACGGGGTGTGGGAGATCAACATGTCTTACCAGGAGCAGCGTACCCGGCAGGACCGGTCGCGAAGCCTTCCGCATGCCGACTTCAATTTCGGCGTGGGGGAAAACGTGCAGCTCAAATACGAGACCGGCTGGGTCTTTGTCGATACAACCGATGGCGGCGCCGCGCGCAGTGGCCTGGAGGATTCCCTGCTGGGACTGAAATGGCGATTCCTGGATCGGGCATCCAGCGGCATCGACATGTCCGTATACCCGCAACTACAACTGGAAAACGGCACGGGATCGGTAGCCCGCGGCATCGCGGAGCCGGGTCCGAACCTGTTCCTGCCCGTGCAGGTCGCGCGTGCTTTCGGAAAAACGAAATGGGTTGGCGAAGTCGGTTATCAGGCTCTGCGCGGGCAGCGCAACGAATGGGTGGCGGGCGTATTGGGCGCGCGGCAGCTGACGGACACGCTCGAACTCATGGCGGAAGTGCGTAGCGTCAGCCAGAATTTTCGGAATCGCGGCGACTTGGTCGTGAATGCGGGGCTGCGCCAGTCAATAAGTGACCGCTTCAGATTGCTCGCTTCCGTGGGAACAGGGGTCAGCAGCGGACCCGAGGCGACCAGTCTGATTGCCTATCTTGGAATTCAGGTGGTGCTGGGCGAGGAGAAGTCGCGCTGAAAACGGTCCCTGGATCGGGGCAGATCATGGCAGCGAGGAATGAGGCGAGGAACATGAAGCGAAACATGGTTCTGAAGGCGACCCTGGCGACTATTGCCGTCATCGGCGCGATATTGGGCGGCGTGTATGCGCTCATCGTATGGGAAGGCTCGAGCGCGCGCGGCGAGGCGCCGGCGTTGGAAGCAACCGTCGCGCAGTGGCTGCTGTATCACACGGTGCCTGCGGAATTCAGGGCGATTAAAAATCCGCTGGATACCGCAGCGGGCAGCCCGGATGTTTCGGCGGGCCAGGAGGTGTATCGCAACAAGTGCGAGTTGTGTCACGCCTACGATGGCGCGGGCAAGAGCGAAATCGCCAGCGGCCAATATCCGCGTCCGCCGGATCTGCACGGCGACATTGTGCAACGCATGAGCGACGGCGAACTCTTCTATCACATCAAGAACGGCATTCGCCATACCGGCATGCCGGCGTGGGAATTGCCCGACCGCAAGATCTGGCAAGTCAGCGCCTACCTGCGCAATTTGCCCAAGGTGGCCGCGCTTTCTCCCCATGTGTCGGGCTCGCCGCCGGTTGCCGACGTGTCTGCGGCGCATTACGTCGGTTCGGAAGCTTGCAAGGACTGCCACACAGGAATCTACGAGCGCTGGAAAAAAACCCGCATGGCTAATGTGGTGCAGGACCCGCGCACCCATCCGGACGCGATCATTCCAGATTTCAGCAAACCGGATCCGCTGCTGAACTTCACCAAGGACGAAGTCGCGCTGACCTACGGCAGCAAATGGAAGCAGCGTTATTTCAAGAAAATCGGCGACGACTATTTCGTGTTCCCCGCGCAGTGGGACGTCACGCACAAGTTGTGGCGACCGTACTTCGTGAAGAACGGCACAGACTGGTGGGCGCCGTTATATCCGCCGGACAATTTCCAGCGCCCGACTGGGCCGTTATGCGATGGATGCCATTCGGTGAATTACGACATCGCGACAAAAAAGGTCGCCGAATGGAACGTGGGTTGCGAACGCTGCCACGGTCCGGGCAGCGAGCACGTCGCGCACCAGGGGCGCCCCAATATCGTCAATCCGGCGAAACTTGGCTACGTCCGGGCCAACGACGTGTGTATCCAGTGTCATTCGCAAGGCCAGCCGCTGAAGAATCCGATCCAGGGCAAGTATTACGACTGGCCGGTCGGCTTTGATGTCGGCAAGAATCTGGTGGATTTCTGGAAACTGGAGGAGCACAAGCCCGGCGAACTTTCGTTTACGCATTTCCCCGAGGGCACTGCGCACAAGAACCGCATGCAGGGCAACGACTTCGTGCAAAGCCTCATGTATACGCGCGGCGTGACCTGCTTCAGCTGCCACGACGTGCACGGCACCGAGAACGACGCCGTGTTGTGGAAACCCGCCAAAAACATCTGTTTCGATTGCCATGGGCCGAATACCCAGAATGGCCCGCATGCGCCGACCATCGAGGCGCATACGCATCACAAGCCGGGCAGCGCCGGCAGCGAGTGCGTTGCCTGCCACATGCCCAAGATCGAACAGACCATCGCGGACGTGAATGTGCGCGCCCACACTTTCCGTTTCATCACGCCGGCGGAATCCGACGCGCTGAAAATCCCGAATGCCTGCAATCTTTGCCACAAGGACAAGGATACGGCCTGGGCAACCGCAGCCCTGAAGTCATGGCCGGATCGCTCGCCCTGGCGCGTCGCCCAATGAAGCGGTCCGGGTTTCCTTCCAACGATCAGGGACCTCGAGCGCTCGACCTGTTTGCCTTGCGGATAAATTGCCTCGTGATTTGGCGCGCCTGGGCGAAAGCATGAACCGGCGTGTTCTGATGCTGCTCCTCGCGGCGGTGGCGGTGGTTGCTGGCGTGACGTGGAACGCTTCTCATCGAAACGAGAATATGGTTGTCGTCTACGTCAGCGAGGATCAGGTTTTCTCGGAACCGGTACTCAAGGATTTCGAACGTATTTCCGGTACGGCCGTACGGGCGGTTTATGACACGGAGGAAACCAAGAGCGCGGGGGTAATGAACCGACTGCTTGCGGAGAAATCGAATCCACAGGCGGATGTGTACTGGGCCAACGAGCCGATCCGCGCGGAGGTGCTTCGGCAGCAAGGAATCTCGGCCCCGTATTTCTCCCCGAGCGCCGCCGGCATACCCGATCGGTTCCGCGAGCCGCATGGTTACTGGACCGGCTTTTCCGCGCGGGCGCGCATGCTGATCGTCGCCAAGGGAATCCCAGGCAATCCGACATCCGTCCTGGCCTACACGGATTCGCGCTTTCGCAGCAAGGCGGTCATTGCCAATCCCTTGTTTGGCACCACGACCGCCCATATTGCGGCACTGTTCGCCGTATGGGGAGACAAACAAGGGGAGGCGTTTCTGGCTGCGATGCGCAGAAACGACGTGAAGCTCGCATCCAGCAACGGTGAGAGCGCCGATCAGGTTGCGGCGGGCACCTTCCAGTTTGCCCTTGCAGACAGCGACGATATCCACAGTCGTCAATCGCGGGGGCTGCCGGTCGAGGGCGTCTATCCCGACCAAGGGGAGCAGGAGGTCGGGTGTTTTATTGTCCCGAATGCCGTTGTGCTCATCAACGGCGGTCCGCATCTGCAGGCCGGCAGAAAACTGATCGACTACCTGCTGTCCCGCGAGACAGAAAAGAAACTCGCCTACTCCGATGCCGCGCAGATTCCGCTGCACCCCGATGTGGAGACACCGGCTGACGTCCGCAGGCTGGAGACCCTGAAGATAATGAAGGTCGACTACGCTCAGGTGGCGGCCAAGATGCAGGCGATCCAGCCGTTGCTCAAGGACTGGGCGGGGCATTGACTTGGGGCGGCGCGTCACCTTACTTCTGGTTGTTGCCGCGCTGGTCATCGCCGGCTTGCTGCCGCTCGCGGCAATGCTTGGGAAAAGCGTTTTCGTGGATGGCAGGTGGACGTTTGCCCTCTACGAAAAGCTGTTCGCGAATCCTCGGCAATATTGGATGCCGATGGAGCACAGCCTGGCGCTTGCCACCCTGACCGCTGGCTGTGCGCTGTTGCTGGGTGTGCCCCTCGGCATCCTGCTCGGGAAGTCCGATCTGCCGATTCGCCGCATCGCGATCGTGTTGCTGTGCGTTCCGCTAATTCTTCCGCCGTACATCTTCGCGGTTTGCTGGGTCAATGTGCTGTCCGGCAATGGCTGGCTGGCGTCCATCATGGCTGCTCAGACCATGGAATTGCTTTCCGCCGGGTTCTTTGGATTGCCCGGATGCCTGTGGGTTCTGGTCAGCGTGTTCATGCCGGTAGTAATGGTTTTGACGCTGGTCTACTTGCACGCAGTGAACCCACGCCTGGAAGAGGCGGGCCGGCTGATCACCGGGTGGCCCGCTGTTCTGAACAACATTACGTTGCCGATGATCTTTCCCGGGATCCTGTTCGCGGGAACTCTCGTGTTTTTGCTCGCGCTGGGTGAGGTTGGCGTGCCGATGCTCCTGCGCTATCCTGTTTTTCCGGTCGAGACCCTTACGCAGTTCTCCGCTTTCTACGACTTCGGTGCCGCCGCCGCCGCCGCGACGCCGCTGCTCGTCGTTACCCTTGTGCTGCTGATACTTGAGCACCGCTACCTGCACGATAAAACCTATAAACTGCTGCCGAATACGCCGGGAAGGCAAATGCTGTTGATCCCGCTCGGCCCTTGGCGTCTTCCCGCCGCGTTCGCTGTCATTTTGCTCGTCTTGGCGATAGTCGTGCTACCGTTGGTCGGTCTGGTGTTGTCTTCGCTGCCGCCATTTACCTATCCGGAAGCGCTGAGCGGCGCCGTCGACAGTCTGGTACGTAGCCTGGTTTTCGCAGGCATCGGCGCGACACTGCTCACGTTACTCGGGTTCTTCTGCGGCTATCTCATACACCATCGGGCGCTTCGCCTATGGCGCGCGGTCGATACGCTCACGCTGCTACTGTTCACGCTGCCCGGGACGGTCATCGGCGTGGGACTGATCGCTTTATGGAATCGGCCAGGCACGGGATGGCTCTATGCATCTGCGGCCATCGTGATCCTCGCCTACCTGGCCCAATACACCGCACTCACCAGCCGCATCACGCTGGCGACACTGGCCAATGTGCCGCCAATGCTCGAGGAGGCCGCACAAATGGCAGGGGCGCCCTGGCATGCGCGAATCTGGCACGTTGTCGTGCCGGCCGCCCTTCCGGGCGTGATTGCCGCGTGGCTTGTTGGCTTCATCTTCTGCTTGCGCGATCTGGGCGCCTCGATGCTGGTTTACCCGGCTGGGCAGGACACGCTGCCGGTGCGCATTTTCACGCTGATGGCCAACGGCGCGCCCAGCCTTGTCGCAGCCCTGTGCGTAATCCTGGTGGTAGTCACGATGCTTTCGCTGGTCGCGTTGGGCGCGTGGTTCCGATGCGTGAGTCGCTGGCGATGAACGCGATTGAACTGCACGCGGTATCTAAAGCTTACGGCGGCCGTGCGGTTGTCAAAAACCTCTCGGCATCGGTCAAGCGTGGCGAACGCCTGGTGCTGCTCGGGCCTTCCGGCTGCGGCAAGACCACTTTGATTCGTCTGGTGGCCGGCCTCGAAGTTCCCGACGCAGGGTCGATCACTATCAATGGCAACCGGGTCGCGGAGAACGGACGCAACCTCGTCGAACCGGAGGCGCGCCATATCGGCATGGTCTTTCAGGACCTGGTCTTGTGGCCGCACATGTCGGTGTGGCAGCACCTAGAGTTTGCGCTGCGTTACGACAAGCGATTCAAGCCCGATGCCCGGCCGGCCCAAATTCAGGAAATACTGCAAATGGTGCGTATGGCCGATTGCGCGCGGGCAAAACCCGACGAGTTGTCCGGAGGACAGCAGCAGCGCGTCGCGCTCGCGCGTGCCCTGGTGGCCGATCCCGCCATCGTATTGATGGACGAGCCGTTGTCGAGTCTGGATCCCGGGTTGAACGTGCATTTGCGCCGGGAAATATTGAGGCTGCACGGCGAGCTTGGCTTCACGCTGCTCTACGTAACCCACAATCACGATGAGGCTGCCGAAATCGGGTCACGAGTAATTTCCATGCGCGAAGGCGGATTCGGCGGATTTCTGGATGCTGACGCTTGACCCGGCAACCCGACGTCGCCGCTTGACGACTTGCGGGTGTCCGCTGACCAAACTTCGTCCCTTCGGAAAGTTGGCTATCGGTCGCCTTAGGTCTCAGCTCTTGAGCCGGTACCCGGTGCGGAATATCCACACCACGCCGGCCAGGCAGGCAACGAAGAACACTAACGTCATCATCAGGCTCACGCCGACGCCGACATCCGAAGTTTCGTAGAAACTCCAGCGGAATCCGCTGATCAGGTAGACGACCGGATTGAACAGGCTCACCGTGCGCCAGACCGGCGGCAGCATGTCGATGGAGTAGAAAGCGCCGCCGAGGAAGGTCAGCGGCGTGATGACCAGCATCGGGATGAATTGCAATTGCTCGAAGCCCTTGGCCCAGACGCCGATGATGAAGCCGAACATGCTGAATGTCGCCGCAGTCATCACCAGGAAGGCGATCATCCACAGCGGATGTTCGATGCGGATCGGCACGAACAGCGAGGCTGTGAGCAGGATTACCAGGCCGAGCAGGATCGACTTGCTGGCGGCCGCGCCGACATAGGCGAGCACGATTTCGAGCGGCGAGACCGGCGCGGACAGCACTTCATAGATCGTGCCGGTGAAGCGCGGCAGGTAGATGCCGAACGCCGCATTGTTCAGGCTTTCGGTAAACAGCGACAGCATGATCAGCCCCGGCACGATGAAGGCACCGTAGGGCACGTCGCTGAAGCCGCCCATGCGCGAGCCGATCGCGGCGCCGAATACGACGAAGTACAGCGAAGTCGTGATTACCGGCGTGACCAGACTTTGCCAGAAGGTGCGGCGGAAGCGCGCCAGCTCAAAGCGATAGATCGCCAGTACGCCGTGGCGGTTGAATGCGGGAATGGCCGTGGTCGTGCTCATGTACGCTGGTGCACCAGGCTGACGAAAATATCCTCCAGCGAGCTTTGCTCGGTCTGCAGGTCCTTGAAGCCGATGCCCAGCTCGTTGAGCCGGCGCAAAAGCGTGGGAATGCTGGAACCTTCCTCGTTCGAGTCGAAGCTGTATTCGAGATCGTAGCCCTGGGATTTAAGGACCAGGGGCCAGTCACCCAGGCCGGCCGGGATCTGCGTCATCGGCTCCTGAAGATGCAAGGTGAGTTGTTTCTTGCCGAGTTTCTTCATGAGCCGGGTCTTTTCCTCGACCAGTATCAGTTCACCCTTGCTGATGACGCCGATGCGATCCGCCATTTCCTCGGCTTCGTCGATGTAGTGCGTGGTCAGGATGATGGTCACGCCGCTGTCGCGCAGGCGCCGCACCAGCGTCCACATGTCGCGCCGCAATTCCACGTCCACGCCCGCCGTCGGTTCGTCGAGGAACAGTATCTGCGGTTCGTGCGCCAACGCCTTGGCAATCAGCACGCGGCGCTTCATGCCGCCGGACAGGGTCATGATCTTGTCGTTGCGCTTGTCCCACAGCGACAGTTCGCGCAGCACTTTCTCGATGTGCGCCGCGTTGCGCTCCCGGCCGAACAGGCCGCGGCTGAACTTCACCGTATTCAATACCGTCTCGAACATGTCGGTGTGCAGTTCCTGCGGCACCAGGCCGATTATCGAGCGCGAGGCGCGGTAGTCGCGCGCGATGTCGTGGCCGTCCGCGAGTACCGTCCCGGTGGTCGGCGTGACGATGCCGCAAATGATGCTGATCAGCGTCGTCTTGCCTGCGCCATTGGGTCCGAGCAGCCCGAAGATTTCGCCCTTGCTGATGTCGAGATCGATGCGTTTGAGCGCCTGAACGCCGGTCGCGTAGGTCTTGGTCAGGTTGGAGATGGAGATGATCGGTGGCATGCGCGAGAGTTTAACGGCTTCCGGCCGCCGTTTCCGCGACTGTATTCATCGCTGCGAGACCTCTCTCGAATTCGCCGCCGACCATTTTGTCCATGTTCATGACCAGGTGAAGGGCCTTGGCGAAGAGATTGTTCTTGCCGGTCATGGTCCAGGTTACCGCGGTTTGGTTTCCTTCGGCGCTGAAGGTGAATTCGGCTGCGTTAGTGGCGGCGAAGGGTTTGAAGAATTCGAGCCTGAGGCGCACCAGGTCGTGTGGATGGCTCTCGGTGATGGTCAGGCGCCCTTGGCCGACGTCCTTGTTACCCGCCCAGGCATAAGAGGCGCCGGCCCCGGACGGTGGCCCGGCAAAAGTCAGCTGCATCGCCGGATCCTTTTGCTGCCACGGATTCCAGGCCGCCCATTTGCCGAGTTCGTTGACCTGCGCAAACACGGTCGGAGCAGGGGCGGAAATGGTGATGCTCCGGGTCACGCGGAAATCGGCTGGCTGCATGGCCGCGACCAGGATGAAAATGGCGACGGAGATGACCAGCAGGGCAAGTATCGCGGTGAGCATAGCGAATTCCCTCCTTAAGGGTGAGAGTCAGGTCCGCGCGGCCTGTTGCTCGAACATCTCGATCGGCCGCACTTCGACCGCCCATCCGACGTGTTCGCCGAGTTGCGCCGCCGGATGCATCGACGCCACGCGCACGGCGGCTTCAATATCCGTCGCTTCGATGATGAAGAATCCGCCGACCTGTTCCTTGGTTTCAACGAATGGACCGTCGGTCACCATCGGCTTGCCGTTGCGCGGCCGGATGGTGATGGTGGCGCCCACGGGCCCTAGCGACGCCTGAACCACGAGATGGCCGCTGTCGCGCAGCGCGGCATCGTGCGCCGGACACTGGCTGACCAGCTTGTGCACTTCGTCGGCGGGCAGGGCCGCGAACTTCCGGTCATCGTAATAGGCCAGACAGAGGTATTTCACGCGCACGTCCTTTCGAGTTGGTTTCCCTGAACCGTCGATGCCGGGTCGGGGCAGAAAAAATCATTCTGTTTCCGCGAGGGCGCCCGCTTCAGCCGCCGGACAGCGCCTGCACGATCACGACTTCGTCGTTGGCATCGAGCGCATGCGCAAGTGCGAAGACCTGATCGCCGTTGACGAAGATGCGGATATGGCGCCGTATCCTGTCCTGCTCGTCGACCATGCGGAAACGGATGCCGGGGTATTGCCGCTCCAGGTCGGCAAGCAGCGCGCCCAGCGTCGTACCGCCGGCCTCGGTTTCGCTGCGCTCGGTGTACGAGCGCAGCGCGCCGGGAATGTGGACTTTCATCTGCGATTTTTTCCGCTAGGCCACAAGCGCCGCTTCCACCGCGTAGATCTCGGGCAGATGTTGCGCGATGCAGGCCCACTTGCCGCCTTCGTCGCGGCTTGCCCACAGTTCGCCGCTGGTGGTGCCGAAGTACAGGCCCAGCGGGTCGAAGGTGTCCGCGGTCATCGCCTGGCGCTTCACCGTCCACCACGCCTGCGATGCCGGCAGGCCGGCATCGAGGCGCCGCCAGCTTTGGCCGGCGTCGCGGGTCACATAGACCGCGGGTCGGCCTTCCGGGCTGGTGCGCGGCCACACCGTCTGGCCATCCATCGGGAATACCCAGACGGTGTCGGCATCGTGCGGGTGCACCGTCATGGTGAAGCCGATGTCGCCCACCTCGTGCGGCATGGTGACGCCGATGCGCACCCAGTGGTTCGATGGCCGGTCGATGCGGTAGATGCCGCAATGGTTCTGCTGGTACAGCCGGTCCGGATGCGAAGGACAGATGCGCACGCAGTGCGGATCGTGGAAGGCGACGGTGGTGCGATCGAATCCGCCGACGACTTCCATGCCGTCGATCAGGGGCCGGAAGGTGGCGCCGCCATCCACCGATTCATGCACGCCGCCGCCGGACATGCCGAAGTACAGATGCGCGGGGTTGCGCGGGTCGACGATGATCGAATGCAGTTTCGGCCCGTCCGGCGTGCCGTCCTGCACGGTGCCCATCCATTCGATGTAGCGCGGATCGTCGTTGATGTGCGAGAACGGCGTCCAGGTCACGCCGCCGTCGGCCGAGCGAAACAAGCCTTGCGGTGAAGTGCCCGCATACCAGACGCCGGGTTCGGTTGCATGGCCGGGCGTGAGCCAGAAGGTGTGATCCACGGCGCGGCCCTTCCCGTCAGGCGTCTTCTTGAACGCCGGCGGCTGTGCGGCTTCCTTCCAGGTCCGTCCCAGGTCGGTCGATCGAAATACCGTCGGGCCGAGGTGGCCGGTCTTCGCAGCGGCAAGTAGCGTGCGGCCGTCGCGCGGATCGAGCACGATGTGGTTGATGATGTGGCCGAGGAAGTGCGGCCCGTCGGCCTGCCAGGTCTTGCGCGCAGCGTCGCCGTGGTAGATCCACGCGCCCTTGCGCGTCGCCACCAGCAGCAGCATCTTGCGTGTCGCGGTTTTCTTCAATTTTGTTGCCGATACGGTACCGACTCGTGCCATGACGTTGCCTCCCGGGATATTTACGCGTACTGCGCAACCGTTTCGCGGATCGGCCGGATCGGCCGCACTTCGATGCAACCCACGCGCGCGGGCGGTATTTTTGCGGCCAGCGCGAGGGCCTCGTCCAGATCTTTCGCCTCGACCATGTAGAAACCGGCCAGTTGCTCCTTGGTCTCGGCGAAGGGTCCGTCGGTAATCGACAATTTGCCGCCACGCACACGCACCGTGGTCGCGGTCTGCACGGATTCGAGCGCCTCCGACGCGATGCAATGGCCGCTTTGGCGCAGCGCGGTGTCGTAGGCCACGCATTCCTCGTCGGGCAATTCGTTCAGGCGTTTCTCGTCGAGATAGACCAGGCACAGGTATTTCATCTTTCCTCCATGCAAAATTGTACGGCCGCCGGCTCAGGCCGTGGCCGCGATGCCGAGCGCGCGCAGCGTCTGTTCGTCCTCGGCGATCGGCCGCACTTCCACGCAGCCCAGCGCGGCGCCGGGAATTCTGGCGGCGATGCGGATCGCCTCATTCAGATCGCGTGCTTCGATCACGTAATAGCCGCCGAGCTGCTCCTTGGTTTCCACCCACGGGCCGTCGGTGGCCGCTATTCTCCCGTTGCGCACGCGGATGGTGGTCGCGGTTGCGGGTGGCAGCAGCCGGTTGCAGCCGACGAGATGACCGCTGTGGCGAATCGCCTCGGTAAATTCGGCATACTCGCGGTAGTGCACTTGCGCGGCATCTTCTGGCATTTGCTCCATGACTTTCTCGGCGCAGATCAGGCAAAGATATTTCATTGCGGTCTCCTGTCCCGGATGGTCATGCGCTCATCCGGCGCATGGCCTCCCCGATTTCCTCGGGCGTGACATCGCGCTGATGCGTGGCGATCGACCACTGGTGGCCGAAAGGATCTTCGATCTTTCCATAACGGTCGCCCCAGAACATGTCGGCAACCGGCATGGTGATTTTCGCACCGGCGGCGACCGCGCGGGCGACGAAGGCGTCGACGTCCGCAACGAAAACGTGGATGGTTACCGGCGTGCCCTTCAGGGTTATTGGACCGGCCATGCACCAGTCGGGGCTCTCGTCCACCAGCATGACCGCTGACCCTTCGATACGGATCATCGCGTGCATCAGTTTGCCGCCCGCTCCCGGCACGCGCATTACTTCCTCGGCGAGGAAGGCTTTCTTGTAGAACTTTATCGCGTCGGCCGCGCCGGCGCAGACCAGATGCGGGGTAATGCTATGCATGCCGTCGGGAACGGGGTTGACCTGTTTCATGAAGGTGTACTCCTGAAGGTTATCGGATGGCTGAGGTGATCAGTGCTGCGCGTACGCCTGCTGCAAGGCGGCGATATCGAGCTTCTTCATTTGCAACAACGCCTGCATGACGCGACCGGATCTGGCAGCGTCCGGGTCCTGCAGCATGCGGCGCAGCATCCTCGGCACGACCTGCCAGGACGCGCCGTAGCGGTCCTTGAGCCAGCCGCACTGCTGCGCGGCGGAGTCCCCGCCCGCCGACAAGCGCTCCCAGAAATGATCGACTTGCACCTGGGTTTCGCAGTCCACCTGCAGTGAAATCGCTTCATTGAATTTAAACACCGGGCCGCCGTTTAGCGCGGTGAAGGGCTGGCCGTCGAGCTCGAACTCCACGGTCAGCACCGAACCGGCCGGCCGGCCATGGATCTCGAAGCCTTCCTTGCCGTAACGGGTGATGTCGCCGATGCGGCTGTTCGGGAAAATGGCGGCATAGAAGCGGGCGGCCTCTTCGCCCTGATGGTCGAACCACAGGCAGGGGATGATGCGGTTCACCGGTTCCGCGCCGGCCTTTGTGGCCGCAATCATTTCTGGCCGACGCCGAGGTCGCGGAAGCGCTCGACCGCAGCGCTCTCGCCGAAGTCTTCCAGCTCGAAAAACTGGCGCACTTCGATCTCGCCTTCACCGTTTTCGAGGGCGGGATTCGGAAAACGCCGCGTCCATTCGATCGCGTCCTCGCGCGATTTCGCCTGGATGATGGTGTAGCCGGCGATCAATTCCTTGGTCTCGGCGAACGGGCCGTCGATAAAGCTGCGCTTGTCGCCGGCATAGCGCACACGCCAGCCTTTCGAGCTGGACTGCAGGCCGGAGGCGTCGACCAGCATGCCGGCCTGGTGCAGTTCCTCATGGTATTTCGCCATCCGCGCGATGAGTTTTTCGTCGGGCATCACGCCGGCTTCGGACTCCCTGGTGGCTTTGACGATGATCATGAAGCGCATGCCGATGTCTCCTTATATATATAGGTCCGGTTTGCAGCTGTGGCGGCCGGGCGTAATGGCCGCCCTCACCTGCTAGTCGATCGGTGCGACCCGAATTCGACAGGGGCCAGGAAAAAAAACAGTCAGTTTTCCAGTTCGGCCAGCCGGCGCTCGAGAAAGCGCCGTTCGGGCGCGCTACCGGTAAGCTGCAGCGCGCGCTGGTATGCGGCCCGTGCCTCCACGCCGCGGCCAAGGCGACGGCAAAGGTCCGCCCGCGCCGCATGCGCAAGCCGATAGCCCTCGAGTTCGCCGCGCGCCAGAATCGCGTCGACGAGCACGAGGCCGGCCTCGGGACCGTCGCGCATGGCCAGTGCCACGGCGCGATTGAGTTCGATCACCGGCGACGGCTCCATGCGCAGCAGCAAGTCGTAGAGCCCGACGATCTGCGCCCAGTCGGTGGCGTCGGCTGCGGACGCTTCGGCATGCACCGCGGCGATCGCGGCCTGAAGCGAGTACGGGCCGAAGCCGCGCGACGCCAGCGCGCGCTCCACCAGGCTTATCCCTTCATCAATCAGCTGCCGGTCCCAGTGCGAGCGGTCCTGGTCCTGCAACAGGATCAGGTCTCCGGAAGGCGAGCTGCGCGCGGCGCGTCGCGATTCGTTCAGCAGCATCAGCGCCAGCAGCCCCAGTGCCTCGGGCTCCGGCAGCAGCTGCGCCATCAGCCGGCCGAGGCGGATGGCCTCCGCCGACAAGTCGTGCCGGGTGAGCGCTTCGCCGGAGGACGCCGAGTAGCCTTCGTTGAATACCAGATAGATCACGCGCAGCACGGACTCCAGCCGCTGCGGCAACTCGGACAGTTCCGGTACTTGGTAGGGAATGCGCGCATCGCGGATTTTTGATTTCGCGCGCACGATGCGTTGCGCCAGGGTCGGCGCCGGCGTGAGGAAGGCCTGCGCGATTTCCTCGGTCGTCAGACCGCAGACTTCGCGCAGCGTGAGCGCAACCTGGGCGTCGGGAATCAGGGCGGGGTGGCAGCAGGTGAAAATCAGGCGCAGGCGATCGTCTTCCAGGCCCTCGTCCCGCGCGGCAGGGGATTCGTCCGCAATGGCTTCGACCTGGTCGGCGTGGTCGTCGAGGGAATCGAAGCGCGCGTGCCGGCGCAGGCCGTCGATGGCCTTGAATCGTCCGGCCGACACCAGCCACGCGCGTGGATTGTCCGGCACGCCATCGCGTGGCCACTGTTCGAGCGCCGCCCGAAAGGCGTCGTGCAGGGCTTCCTCGGCGAGGTCGAAATCGCCCAGCAGGCGAATCAGCGTGGCGAGGACGCGGCGTGATTCCGCGCGATAGACCGCGTCGACCAGCGCTTGTGGGCTGGCGGTGGCGTCATGGCTCATGAGCGGGACTGCGGGCAAGCAGATCGTGTCGGACACCGCCCATGATAATGGGTCCGGCGCGCGCCAACCCCGTGACTGGAATCTTCCTTGGCGGCGCCGCGGCGCGCCCGGTCAGGGCAGGTCGGAATGCCGCGGCTGCACGTCGCGAATGACTTCGCCTTCGATGATGCGCCCGCCGGGCGGCTGCTCGCGCATGTGGCGGCGCAGATCGCGCGTATTCCACCACAGGAAGACGCCGGCCCCCAGCGCGATCGCGGCGATGGCGACAAATGCCAGAACCGAGAAAACCAGTGCGCCGGCCAGCACCAGCACACCCAGCGCGGCGGTCAGCAGCTTGCTGAGCAGGCCGGGCGGTTTTGCGTTGCGGCGCGGATTGTCTCCGGCGAGACGGGAGGGTTCCTGGACGGTGGGCATGTGTATCCTTGTGGTTAGCCGGGATGGACCCAGCCTTATATAAGCACCAGACCGCGTAACTTCAAGAATGTTCACCCGACCGCGCGCGGGCGCGCGGGGTACTCGACGCTATTTTCGCAATACCTGCGCGTAACGCTCGGGCGTGAACCCAACCAGCAACGTCTCACCGTTTGTCAGCACCGGGCGCTTGATCAGGCTCGGGTGCTCGCTCATCAGCTTTAGCGCCCTGGTCTCGTCCAGATGGGATTGTTGCGTTGGCGAGAGCTTGCGCCAGGTGGTGCCGCGGGTATTGAGCAGCCCTTCCCAGCCAACCTGATCCGACCAGGATTTCAGTCGGCCGATGTCGATGCCCGCGCTTTTGTAGTCATGAAATTCATAAGCCACGCCATGGCTGTCCAGCCAGGCGAAGGCCTTCTTCATGGCGTCGCAGTGCCTGATGCCGAAAATCGCGATCACGATTTTTTCGAGTGATGGGTGATGCGCAATGAGCGATGGGTAAATGAGGAAATGCTCAAGCCACTCGATTCGACAAGCGATCTCAGCCCATTACTCATTGCCCATCGCCCATTATTCATTACATCGTGAAGATCTTCCCCGGATTCATAATATTCTGCGGGTCGAGCGCCTTCTTGATCTGGCGCATCACGCCGACGGCTTCGCCGTGTTCGGCGGTGAGGAATTTCATCTTGCCCAGGCCGATACCGTGTTCGCCGGTGCAGGTGCCGTCGAGCGCCAGCGCGCGCATCACCAGGCGGTCGTTCAGGCGTTCGGCCTCCGCGAGTTCCTTCGGATCGTCGCGATTGATCAGGAAGCCGAGATGGAAATTGCCGTCGCCGACATGCCCGACCAGCGGCGCGATCAGGAAGCTTTGTTTCAGATCCTTCTTGGTTTCGAGGATGCATTCGGTCAGCTTTGAAATCGGCACGCAGACGTCCGTGGCCCAGATTTCGCAGCCCGGGCGCAGCGCCTTGTTGGCGTAGGTCACGTCGTGGCGCGCGGTCCACAGCGCGGTGCGTTCTTCGGTCTTGGTCGCCCACTTGAATTCGCCGCCGCCGTTTTCCGCGGCGATCGACTGCACCATTTCCGCCTGTTCCTTGACGCCAGCTTCGGTGCCGTGGAATTCGACGAACAGCGTGTCTTTCACCGGATAGCTCAGCTTGGAGAATTTGTTGACCGCGTCCATCTGCACTTCATCGAGCAGTTCGATGCGCGCGACCGGGACCCCGAGCTGGATGGTCTGAATGACCGCATCGACTGCGCCTTTGATGGAGTCGAAGGAACAGACCGCAGCGGCCATGGCTTCGGGTATGCCGTACAGGCGCAGCGTGACTTCGGTGATGATGCCCAGCGTGCCTTCGGAGCCGACGAACAGGCGCGTCAGATCATAGCCCGCCGAGGATTTGCGCGAGCGGCGCGAGGTGCGGATGATGCGGCCGTCGGCAAGCACCACCGTCAGCGCCAGCACATTCTCGCGCATGGTGCCGTAGCGCACGGCATTCGTTCCCGACGCGCGCGTTGCGGCCATGCCACCCAGCGATGCGTCCGCACCGGGGTCGATCGGGAAAAACAGGCCCTGGTCGCGGATGAAGGCGTTCAATTCCTTGCGCGTCACGCGCGCCT
>JBDTRK010000034.1:0-30145 GCA_039931685.1 Betaproteobacteria bacterium
GGTTCAGAATAGTCCCATTATGGGACATACGCAACAGGACTGACGGATGAGGGCTCAGAGGAAAGGACTGGGGTTCGAGGAATGAGGAATGAGGAACGAGGAACGAGGAATGAGGTTCGAGGGCCGAGGCCCCGCTAAAATGGTCCCGCAAGGGGTCACGCATGGTGTCCCTAAAGGGTACCGGTCTGCGACCATAACAGGCCTTTGGCCATAACCGGGCTAACGCCCATAAATGCCGTGAATATCGTGAATGCCGTGAATACGTGCCCCACATTGGTACCGGTCTAAATGGGATTTACCCGGCTGGACATTTATCCTCCCCGCCCGGCCTTTTCATAAGGCTTGAACTTGTGCGCGTCGCTGGTTAGCAACGTTATGAATTTCGGGTGAATGAACAGCTTTTCGCGGCCGACCTTTATCTCTTTGAGTATTCCGATTTCGGCAAGGGTCTTGAGATAAACCGATGCAGTCTGTCTATTCCCCAAGGCGGCATCGACGATGTTCTGGATGCGGCAATAAGGCTGTACGAACACCAGCTCGACAAGTTCACGGCTATAAATCTTCGTGGCCCGCGCCCTCACGTACTCCGCCGTATGCGTCATGAGGTCATGTATTGCCCGTATTTTTTCGGTGGTCCATTCCGCCGTTTCCCGTGTGCCGGCCAGAACGTACAGAATCCATTTTTCCCAGGCGGCATCGCGGGTGACGCCAAGCAGCAATCGATAGTAATCCGCCTTCTTGCCGATGATGTACCGGGACAGGTAAAGCACGGGGAGATCGAGCAGGCCATGCTCTACGAGCATGAGCTGGTTGAGTATCCTGCCGGTACGGCCGTTTCCGTCTGTGAATGGATGGATGGCCTCGAACTGATAGTGCGCCACCGCCATGCGCACGAGCGGATCGATCTGCCTGTGCTCGTGGATGAATTTTTCCCAGTTGGCAAGTTTCTCCCGGAGGAATGCCTCGCCGACCGGGGGAGTGTAGATAACCTGCTTTCTTGCCGGGTTCGTCAGCGTCGTCCCAGGCACGCGCCGGATTTCCATCTCCCGGTCCTTGATGGTCGAACACACCTCGATCGCCGTGGACGTGCTGAGCGGCTTCGCCTTGAGCGAGTCCACTCCCTGGCGCAGTGCCGTGCGGTAACGCAGGGCCTCCTTGGTCGCCGGATCCGCATGTTCGGGGTCGAGTTGGGAATACCTGAAAAGTGCGTCGGTAGTCGTGATGATGTTCTCGATCTCGGAGCTGGCCTGCGCTTCGAGCAACGGGATCGTGTTGATCAATACGCCCTGATTGGGAATCAAGGTCCCCGCCTGCTTCAGCGCTGCCACCGCAGCGCGCGCGTCTATACAACTCTTGAGAATGGCGCGGGTTTCGACGTCCGCCTTGGGGGGCAGTGCCGGTAGCGCATTGTAGGGACGGTTGGGATCGAATTTGGCCACGTGTCGAAAAGCACCGGGAATATCGACACGTCGGCGGGACATGTCGAACGAATCGACATATCACCACAATATGTCGAAAAAAGGAACTTTTTTCGACATATACAGCCACCAGCCTGTACCTCCGCTCCACACAGCAGGGCGATGCCTCTCACGCCTGCCTGAGCGATGGCATCTTAAAAGTGTCAACCATTAACCCGGTTTGCAATGTCAGGGATTTACCCGGCTGGACACATGGTGTCCCTACAGGGTACCGGTCTGCGGCCATAACAGGCTTTGCCATAACCGTGCTACCCACATAACCGGGCTGCGCCCATAACCTAGGACTCAGTGAAAGACAAGACAACGGGGAAGGCGGGACTCGGGGCTTGGTGAGGAACAACGGTCCTGAAGGACTACGCGCTTCGCACACGTCCGGTTGATTTGCCGGCCTTCGCGGTCCCGCACATAGGACTGCGTCCGACAGGACCGCAGGCTCGGCGAGCCTGCGCGATCCGCTCCGATCAGTACTGCACGCCCCTCGTCAGCGCGCCGTCGACGACGAGATTGGTGCCGGTGACAAAGCTGGCCGCCGGGCTGGCGATGAAGGCGACCGCATTCGCCATTTCCTGCGGCGTGCCCATGCGCCCGGTGGGATTCAGCGCCATCGCCTCGGCATACAGTTTCGGGTTGCCGTCCTTGATCTGGTTCCACACGCCGCCTTCGAAATAGGTATTGCCCGGCGAGACCGAGTTGGCGCGGATGCCCTTGGCCGCCAGCTGGAACGCGAGGCCCTGGGTGTAGTGGATGAGCGCGGCCTTGAATGCGCCATAGGGACCGGCGGCGAAATCGATTTCGCGCCCTGACACGCTGGAGATGGTCACGATCGATCCGTGCTCGCTGTTCTCGAGGTAGGGCATGGCGGCGTTGACGAGGTGCACCGCCCCCATCATGTCGACGTCGAAACCCTTGCGCCAGCTTTCGTCGTCGCCGCCGACCGCCAACGCACTGACGTTCGCCACGACGATGTCGATGCCGCCGAATTCCCCGGCCACATCCTTGATCCATTTCGACAGCGCCGCGCCGTCGGCGACATCCAGCGCGCGGCCGCTGGCCCGGACGCCTTTGCCGCGCAATGCATCGACCATGCTGTTCACACCGGCGGCATCGCGCGCGCATATGGCGACGTCGGCGCCTTCGGCGGCAAAGGTTTCGGCGATTGCGCGGCCAATGCCCTTGGTGCCGCCGGTCACCACCGCCTTGAGTTTCTTGAGCCCCAGATCCATGTCTGATTCCTCCCGGTTCGCGCGTGGTTCAGGCTTTTTTAGCCAGGTACTTCTTGCTGATCGCCGCACCCACGGTGTACTTCGGATCGACAAAGTTGCCGAGCCTGACCTTGCCGCACTGGCTGAGCATCATGTACGCGTCCCACTTGTCGAAGCCGTAATCGCGCGCCATCCACAGCACCAGTTCGCGATAAGCAATGCGCGTGGCATCTTCGAGCGGGCGCGCGCTGCCGATGGTCATGATGACTTCGTCGTTTTCCAGGCGCGGCCATTCGATGTTCCAGCCCTTGATGAGGTCGACGCGGATGGTGGTGACGGTGGCGTACTCGACCGCCACGCCGCAGACTTCGCCGTCACCCTGGCAGGCGTGCGCATCGCCGATGAACACGCGCGCGCCGGGCGAGCGAACCGGCAGGTAGGTCACGCTGCCCGGGCCCATGTCCGGCAGGTCCATGTTGCCGCCGTGGTTGTCGGGTGTCAGTGAATTGATCGAATCGATTTCCGGCGAGCAGCTCAGCGTGCCGATGTGCGGCTTGTAGGGCAGCGTGACGCGGTCGCTCCAGTACACCCATTTCTCGTCGACGTTGACCTTGCGCACGATTTCGGGCAATGGATCGTTCAGCGTGGCGGTGTAATAAGTGCCGGTCAGCGCGCCGAATTCCGGGATCATGCAGCAGGTGCCGCGCGGGTTGTCGCCGCGCGGCACCATGGATTCTATGTACACCGCGACCGCATCGCCCTTCTCCGCGCCTTCGATCATGATCGGGCCGTTCTGCGGGTTGAGGAAAGGCATGCGCAGTTTCTGCGTGGGTAGGTCTTTCTCGGTCTTGATCGCGCCTTCGAACGCATCACGCGTTTCCACGACGATGCGGTCGCCCGGTTTGACATGCAGCACCGGTTGCGAGTACGGCCCCATGGTGTAGTGATAGGCGCCTTGCTTGGCTTCGGTCAGGTGGTGCGTCGTACCCTCCTTGCGGCCGGCCACACCGAGCGTCTTCATGATCGAGGTATCCATCCAGGTCATTGCGTTCTCCTTCCGATAAATGGTTCTTTTTAAACCGCCAGGTATTTGCGCACCACGGCATCGCTGGCCAGGTGCTGCGGGGCGACTTCGTCGATCACGATGCCCTTGTCCATGACATAGCAGCGCTGCGCCATGGACATGATCATGTCGATGTTCTGCTCGACAAACAATACGGTGAGGCCGATTTCGGCGTTGAGTTTTTTCATATTCTCGCCGATCTGGTGGACGATGGATGGCTGGATGCCTTCCGAGGGCTCGTCGAGCAATACCAGTTCCGGGTTGCCGACCAGCGCGCGCGCGATGGCCAGCTGCTGCTGCTCACCGCCGCTCATGGTGCCGGCGCGCTGGCTACGGCGCTCCTGCAGGATCGGGAAATAGCGTTGCACCAGGTCGAACTGTTTTTCCTTTTTCTTGAGATTGATCTGGTCGCCCATGACCAGGTTCTCCCACACCGTTAGTCGCGGAAAGATCTCGCGCCCCTGCGGGATATAGCCGATACCGCGATGCGCGCGCGCATCCGCCGGCAGCGCGGTGAGATCCTCGCGGTCGAACAGGATCGTGCCCTGCCGCGCCGGAATCAGCCCGATCAGCGCTTTCATCAGCGTGGACTTGCCCACGCCATTGCGGCCGATGATGGCAACGATCTCGCCGCGGTCGATGGAGAAATCGATGCCCTGCAGGATCTGCGTGCCGCCGTAGCCCGCCTTGAGTTCGTGAACTTCGAGGATCGGATAGGCCATCAGGCTTTGCCCAGGTAGATGCGGACCACGTCTTCGTTCTTGACGATGTCGTCGAGCGTGCCCTCATCGAAAATCTTGCCGAAGTGCAGCACGGTGACGCGCGTGGCGATCTGGCGCACGAAGGTCATGTCGTGCTCGATGACGACCACCGTCATGCCCTCGGCGTTCAGGCGCTTGACCAGCTCGCCGGTCTTGAAGGTTTCCTCCGGCGACATGCCGGCGGTGGGCTCGTCGAGCAGCAGCAGCTTGGGCCGGCAGGCGATGGCCATGCCGATCTCCAGCCATTGCTGCTGGCCGTGCGAGAGGTTACCGGCGAGCTCGGTGCGCTGGTGCGCCAGGTCGAGCAGCACCAGCAGGCGTTCGATCTCATCGTTGCGCGCGGCGGGCGCGACGGCGCGCTGCAAGGCGATGCGCAGATTCTGCTCGACCGACAGCGCGTGGAAAATTCCGGGCACCTGGAACTTGATGCTCAAGCCGCGCTGCACGCGCGAATGCGAGCGCAGGTGTGTGATGTCCTCGCCATCGAAAAGGATGGTGCCGCCGGTGGGTTCGTAGGTGCCGAGGATGAGCTTGAACAGCGTGCTTTTTCCCGCGCCGTTGGGCCCGATCAGGCAGCGGATTTCGCCCGGTGCGACTTTGACGTCGACACCGTTGGTGGCGTACAGCCCGCCGAAATACTTTTTCAGGTCGCGGGTTTCTAGCAGGTACGGGGCCGATGTCACGATGGCTTCCTCGAAACCGTCATTGCCTTGCGACGCTGCAATTTCGTGCCGATGGCCTTGACGCTGGTCACGACGAAGCCTTCCGGCGCGAACATCACCACGAACAGCAGGATGAACCCCATCAGTACCAGCGCGTATTGGCTGCCGTAGATCGCGAGGGTCTGCGAAACCCACAGCAGCGCGACAGTCGAGATCACGGTGGCGGTCAAGTCCTTGCGGCCGCCGGCCGCTACCCAGATGATCGGCAGCGCGGCGGCCGTCAATCCCATCGACGAGGGCGTGATGTACGAACCCCACAGCGTGTACAGAACGCCGCTCATCGCGGCCAGCACGCTGCCGATGACGAAGACGATGAGCTGGTAGAGCCGAACGTTGTAACCCAGCATCTCGGCGCGATCGGGGTTTTCGCGAATCGCCACCAGCACGTTGCCGAAACTCGAATTGGCCAGCATGCGCAGGCCGAGGTACACCAGCACCAGCAGCGCCAGCGCGAGCCAGAAGAACGGCGGGCCGTCGAACAAAATTTCATGCTCGCCGAAGCGCAGCATCAGCGGCGGCATGCCCGACATGCCGTTGAAGCCGTTCAACCGCGCGCTGCCGATGGTCCATTCCGGCCCGGCGGTCTGCGCCATGAAGGTTTCGAAGACCAGCGTGACCGACAGCGTGACGATGCCGACGAATACATCGCGCACCCCGCCGTAAAACATCAGGTAGCCGAGCAGTGCCGCGAACAGCGCCGGCAGCGCCAGCGCAATGACAACCGATACCCAGCCGAGAATGGCCGAATCGCCGAAGTTGATGCTGGCCACGCCGTAGGCATAGCCGGCCAGGCCGAAGAACGCGGTCTGCCCGAAGCTGAGGATGCCGGTATAGCCCCACAGCAGCGAAAGGCCCAGCGCCATGAACACCCACACCAGGAAGAACGCGACGTTGGTGACGGTGAACGCGCTGGCGAACGCGGGCAATGCGGCGGCGGCCAGCACGACCGCGGCAAATGCGGACCAGAAGATCGGCCCGCGTCCCATGGTTTGCGGGCCTTCGAGGAGCGATGTCAGGTTGCGCATGATGATGTGTGATGGCGCGTCGGCTAGCGATCGCGGCGCAGGAACCATCCGCTGATGCCCTTTGGCAGCACGCGCACGACGATGATGACGGTGACCAGCAGGCCGATCTGGCCAATCAGTTGGCCGGAAGTTGCGGTCAGCGTCGACTGAATCAGGCCCAGCACGGCCGCCGCGGGCGCCACGCCGAGCAGCACGTCCGCGCCGCCGACGACGACGGTCACGAACGACTGCACGATGAAGGCCTGCCCCATGGTAGGCACCGCCGTAATGGTCGGCGCATAGAGCGCGCCGGTGAGGCCGGCCAGCGCCGCCCCCAGCGAGAACGTCAGGCTGTAAATGCGGCTGGTGTTGGTGCCGAGCGCCCTGGCCATGTCGGCATTCTCGATGGTGGCCCGCGCGCGAATGCCAAACCGGGTATGCATGAACAACAGGTACACGCCAGCCAGTAGCAGCAACGCGATCAGGGGCAGCACGGCGCGGTAGGTGGAATAGGAAAGTTCGCCCAGCTGGAAGCTGCCGAACGGGGTCTTGAGTCCCTCGATGGACGGGCCGGCGACGATCAGCATGCCCTGGGTTGCAATCAGGCTCAGCGCCCAGGTCACGACGATGGAATCGAACAGCCGGTGGTAGAGCCGGCGGATGATCAGGCGTTCCAGGATCAACCCGACCACGCCGGCGGCGAGCGTGCCCAGCAGCATCGCCAGAGGCAGCGGCGCGCCCGCTCGCGCGGAGAGCACCGTGACGTAGGCGCCGCACATGATGAATTCGCCGTGCGCAAGGTTGATGACACCCATCATGCCGAAGATGATGGCGAGCCCCAGCCCGCACAGGACGAGGAAAGCAAATGCATCGGCGAACTGATAGAACAAGCCGAATGCCTGATAAAGGATTTCCATAGCGCTTGCGGACGCGGTCCGGCCCAGGGCTGGTCAATGGAAGCGGCCGGCGCCTGCGCGCCGACCGCTGTGAGCCCCTACTAGATTACTTCTTCGGCAGATTGCTCGGGGTGTACTGGCTGAAATCATCCTTCTTGGACAGATCGCAACCCACGTCACCGAGCCAGTAAGGCTTGATGTCGTTCCACACCTTCGGGATGTCCACGGAATGGTCATCCTTGACGTGCACCAGGTAGATCGTCTGGCTGCCGTGATGGCTCTTCGGGTCGATGCACACCTTGCCCGACGGACCAGTGGTGCAGATGCTGCCGCTTTCGAGCGCCTTGCGTACCGCCTTCATGTTGGTCGAACCGGCCTTTTCCACGGCGGCCTTGTACAGGTACACCGCGTTGTAGGAATTGGCGGCTTCCTGGTTGATGTAGGGCTCGTTCGGGAACATGGCGTGGAAACGTTTCTTGAAATCGTTGCTGGCCGGCGAATCGACTTCCTCGACATAGTTGGCGGTGACGTACATATCCTTCAGAGCCGGCGCCTTGAAGCGCTTGTGCTCGTAGGCCTGGCCCACGTTCACCGAGCTCGCCATCGGCAAGTTCAGTTTCGCGGAGGCCTGTTGCTCATAGTAGGAGGCCTGGTTGGCACCCACCAGCAGTGTCACCACGAAATCCGGCTTGGCCTTCTGGATGTTCTGGATGGTCTGGCTGAACTGGGACACCGACAGCGGGATGAATTCTTCCCCGACCATGGTGCCGCCTTCCTTCTTGACGATGTTGCGTACCCACTCGGCGGAAATCTGACCGAAGTTGTAATCGGCGGCGATGGTGTAAACCTTCTTGCCGTACTTCTGCATCATCCACGGGATCAGTGTCGAGAACTGCTGCTCGGGCACGGCACCCGTCACGAACACGTTCGCATCGCACACGCCGCCTTCGTACTGGTTGTTGTACCAATAAAGTTGTTTGAAGCGATCCATGATCGGGCGGATTGCTTCGCGCGATGCGGACGAGAAAGCGCCGAACACAACGTCGGCCTTGTCCTCCTGGATTACGCGACGCGCCATTTGCTGGAAGCGCGTGTTGTCCGACTGCGTGTCGTAATGGATGAGCTTGATCTGCCGGCCCAGGATGCCGCCCTTGGCGTTGATTTCAGACACCGCGAGCTGGACTGCATGGATTTTGGGGACGACGGCGATGGCGAAGTTGCCGGACTCGTCCTCCAGCAGGCCGAGTTTGATCGGATCGGCGCTGAACACCGGCGCGGACGCCAATGCGATCGCGCCCGTGGCCACGCCGGCCGCAACTAGTTTTTTGAAAGATGTTTTCACGACTGGATCTCCTGAGTAAATGACCTGAACTGACGCTTCGGGTGGCAGTTTGTCGGATGACCGATGCAACGTGGCAGAAAGTAAACCTGCGACACTTCGTATCGGGCTGCACGATCAAGCAGTGACATGGAATAGCAATCGTTATGCCAAGCGAAACCAGAATGACAACCTGCTAATTCTGCTGCACAACTTCCCTCCGTTTCGAATGCAGTCGCGGATTAGTCGATGCGAACGCACCAAATAATCACGATCAATTGTGCAAGTTGGTGCACACACCGCGCTTCGTCGATCGAAGGTGTGCCAACGGTAGCATGTGACACGGCGACTATCGTATCCCCCATTCGAGTGAATCGCATACGGGTCTCCGGAGGGAGAGGAACGAGGACTGAGGACTGAGGACTGAAGACTGAGGTTCGAGGCCGAGGACTCAGGACTCGGGCCCTGCTTAGCAGGATTCCCGTAAGGGGATACCGGGCTTACGCCCATAACCGGGCTTCGCCCATAACTCAGGACGTAGGACTCAGGACTCAGTGGAAGACCATAAAAGCGCGGCGGGTCAGACGCCGTCGGTGGCCTCGTGCTGCCAGGGCGGCAGTTTCGCGCCGCAGTCGCGGCAGTAGCGCGCACCGGGCAGGTGGCCTTCACTCAGGCATTCATGGCAGGTGCGGGTGGTGGGTTCGTGCATGAATCGCCGCGCGGTGAATTCGGCGCTGACGATGCCGGTGGGCACGGCCAGCGTGCCCCAGCCGAGCAGCATCATCACCGAGGCGATGATGCGGCCGAGGTCGGTCTGCGGGGTGATGTCGCCGAAGCCCACGGTGGTCATGGTGGTGATGGCCCAGTAGACACTCAGCGGAATGCTGTTGAAGCCGTGGGCCGGCCCTTCCACCACGTACATCAGGGTGCCCATGACCAGCACCACCAGCATGACGAAGGCGAGGAAGACGAGGATCTTGCGGCGCGACGCGGCGAGCGCTCCGCCCAGCGCGCCGAACTCCTCCACGTAGGCGGCGAGCTTGAGGATACGGAACAGGCGTAGCAGGCGCAACACGCGCACGTCGAGCAGCGCGTGCAGGCCGGGCACCAGGAAGGCGAGATAGGTGGGCAGCACCGCGAGCAGGTCGATGATGCCGAAGGCGCTGCGCGCATAACGCAACGGATTGCGCACGCAGATGAGCCTGGCGATGTACTCGACCGTGAACGCCACGGTGAATGCCCATTCGAGTGCGCTCAGCCACTGCGCATGGCGCGCATGCACCGACGCCATGCTGTCGAGCACCACCACGGCGACGCTGGCGATGATCAGCCAGATCAGGGTCAGGTCGAACAGCCGGCCAGCGCGGGTGTCGGCCTCGAATATCACGGTGTACAAGCCCAGCCGCCAGCCGGCCTCGGGGCGCCCGTATTGCGTGGCGCTTTGCACCTGATAAGCCGAGGTCTTCGGTTCAGCCGGCATCCAGCGTCACTGTTGTTGCCGGGGCCGGCGCTTCGACGCCTGGGCGGCGCCGGCGGCGAAGGCATCGAGGTCGCTGTCTTTTTTCAACACCAGCACGATTGCGCGATCGTCGCCAATTTGCGCGGCGGGCCGGGCGGCCAACTGCGTCGGCGGCGCCGGGCGCAACACGACCAGCAGCGCGCTTGCGGCCAGGCCGACCACGAAGGCGGCCAGCACCAGCGCGCCGCTTGCGCCGCGCGTGACCCTCGCCATCGCCAGCTTGAAGCGGTCCACGCGCGTCTGGTCGATCTGCGCGACGTCGGCCAGCCGCCTTTCGCGGACTTCAACCGCATTGCGTTCGATGCGGGCGTGCGCCACGCCGGCCGCGGCCAGTGCCTGCTGCGCTTCGAGTCTGGCGCGCGTCGCGTCGGCACGGCGTTGCTCGGCCTGCTGGCGGCGCTGCGTCGCTTCGGTGGCACGCGTTTGCGCGGCGAGGCGTTGTTCGGCCCCCGCCTTCGCGCGCTCGTCGAGTGCAGCCGCCTCCCCGGCTGCCCGCGCGGCTTGCTCCTGCGCCGCTTCCAGTTCCCTGGCGCGCTCGACTTGCAGCGCCTCGGCTTCCTGCCTGGATTTCGCCGCCGCTGTGGCACGCGCAGTTTCCTGCTGGTGTTGTTTCACCTGCTCCAGCGCCTCGGCATCGTTCCGGGCGCGCTGCGCCGCGGCCTTCTGCAGCTCGATGTCGCGATCCGCGCGCTCGCGCATCGCCGCCGCCTTGCGCTGCTCGGCTTGCGCCTGGCGCTGCGCCGCGTGCGCGGCCTTCTCTTCGAGGTGCAGCCGCGCCGCCGCCTCGCGCTCGGCGCTGCGCTCGGCCGCTTCACGCTGCTTCGCGACGCTTGCCGCCGCTTCGTCCGCCGCGACACGTGCTTCGCTGCGCTCCCGTGCCAGGCGCTCGGTCTGTGCGCGCTCGTCGGCGACTTTCACGGCCTCGGCATCGGCCTGTGCGCGGGTGCTCGCTGCCAATTCCAGCGCCTGCTCCGCCTGTTGCCTCGCTTTGGCCTTGGCCAGCGCCTTGGCTTCGACTTCGAGTTTGCTCCGGGTCGCGGCTTCGGCCCGGCTTTCGGCGTCGATGCGCGCATCGATTTCCGCCTGCGCCTGGGTTTGTGCCGCCAGGTTCAGTTGCCCCGCGCGTTGCGCCTCGCTTTCGGCGACGGTGCGCGCTTCGGCCTGCGCGTTCGCCAGGCTTTCGGCCTTGGCGCGCGCGCTCGCGGTCGCCGCTGCTTCACTGTCGGCTTTCGCGCGCGCCGCGGCGGCGATCTGCAACGCCTGCTCTTCGTTGCGCCTCGCCTCGGCTTGCGCCAGCGCTTGCGTTTCTTCCTCCCGCGCGGCCCTGGCGTCGGCTTCCGCCGCGCGCTCGGCCTTCAACCTGGCCTTGAGCATCGCCGTGGCATCGCGTTCGGCGGCCAGGCGCGCGCTGGCCTGCGTTTGCGCCTCGCGCTCGGCTTCAATCCTGGCCTGGGCGGCCGCTTCGGCGACGGTCTCGGCTTCCACTTTGGCTCTGGTTGCGCTTTCGGCGGCGCTCTCGGCGGCGGCGCGCGCTTCGGCCTGCTCACGCGCGCGCCGGTCGACTTCGGCACGTTCGGTGGCGACGGCCGCCGTCACCGCATCGGCCTGCGCGCGCGCAGCCGCGGCCGCCTGCAACAATTGTTCGGCTTCCAGCCGGCCCTTCGACTGCACCAACGCCTTGCGCTCGGCTTCCAGCTTCACCTTGGTGGCGGCTTCGGCCTTGCGTTCGGCCTCGACGCGGGCTTCAGCTTCGACCTGCGCGTCCCGCTCGGCGACGAATCTTTCCTTCGCAGCTGTGGTGGCCGCGGTCTCGGCCGCGATGCGCGCCTCGGCCAACTCTTTCGCCTGGCGCTCGGCCTGCGCGTGCTCGTCGGCCACTGTCGCCGCCTGCGCTTCGGCAGCCGCCCGCGCGCTGACCGCCGCATGCAAGGTCTGCTCGGCATCGCGTCTTGCACGCGCTTCGGCGAGCGCGACGGCTTCGGCTTCGCGCGCGGACTTGGCGACGGCTTCGGCGTCGCGCTCAGCGTCCAGGCGCGCTTCGACTTGCCGTTTCAGCAACAGGTCCGCTTCGGCGCGTTGCCGCGCGGCGGCTTCGGCCATGGCCTCGGCCTGCTTGCGCGCCGGCACCGCAGCCTTGAGCGCTTCTTCCGCGTCACGTCGCGCCCGCGATTCGGCCAGCGCTTCACGCTCCGCCTCGATTTTCGCCAGCGCTGCGGTTTCGGCTTCGTGCTCAGCGGCCGCGCGTGCTTCGATCACCGCCTTCAACTGGTATTCCTGCTGTGTACGCTCGCGCGCGGCCAGTTCGGCTTCGTCGTCGGCGCGTGCCCGCTCGCGCGCCACCCGCGCCGATTCGACCGCGGTGCGCGTGCGCGACTGCGCCGCAGCCGAGGCATCGCGCTCCGCGCGCAAGCGCGCGAGCGACGCCGACGCCAGCGCCCGTTCGGTCTCGATGCGCGATTCCTCGCGGTTCTTGCGCTTGCGATCCGACTCCGCTTTTTTATGGGCGTTTGCCGCCGCGGTTTCCGCGCCGCGGGTACGTGCCCTGGCCTGCTCTTCGGGCGGCAGGTCGGCGCTCGGGTGCCGATTCGCATGTTCGGCAGCGTCGGGCCTGGCCGTCGGGCGGGGATCCGCGAAGTGCTCCGGCTCGTCCGGCGCGGTCGACTCGCCGGGGTCGCCTGCACCCGGTTCGGGCGCGGATTCGTGAAGCAGGTCATCGCCCGCGACCGCCTGCCCGGCAGCGGCCGTTGCCGCGGCGCGGGGTTCGATCCTGCCGTCGCGTCGCTGCGCGGCCATGTCCGCTTCGGCAGCCGCAACGGGCGCCAAGTCCGCCGCTTTGTGCTTCGCGTGCGCGTCCTGGGCGCGCTTGAATTGGTCGAGCAGCCAGCTCACGAGTGTTCCCCCGCGCACATGCGATGCTGAAATGCCATGAACTCCCCCCCCGGGTCTGAAGCCTAGATTGCCAATGCCTGCCTGCACCAGACGTGCGGCAATGGCGATGGGCGAATAGTGAACAGGGAAGCCGCAAGTGGCAAGGGCCACGACATACCGTGCGTCACGCGCGGCCACGCAAACGGGCCCGCGCTATTTGTAGAAGATGTGTCCGCCGATCCTGGCGACCGGTTGCTGGCCGTTGGCCCAGCTTGGCCTGATGTAGCTGGCATGGTAGTGCGTCGCACCGTCGAGCAGCGGCGGCTTTTTACCATGGTAGACCGCCTCGGCGACCCTGCGCGCCTGTTGCCATTGGTCACCTTCGGGGTGCGGCACGATGTCGAACTCGGTCCAGGAGAAGGCGCCGACGTGGCGTTTACGCAGCCAGTCCCATTTTTTCTCGTAGACCACGCCGCACACCGTCGGCGGATAACGGCGCGATGTCACGCGGTTCATGGTCACTTCGGCCACCGCGTACATGCCGGCGAGCGGTTCGCCGCGGGCTTCGTAATAGACGTTGAGCGCGAGGCAGGCCAGTTCGCGCTGCACCACGCGGTTGGCCTCGACCAGCGTGACCATCCCGGCGACGGCCGCGACGATCGCACCGAGGATCAGTACGACGATCCACGGCGCCTTGTTCCAGGTGTGCCAGAAAAACCGCAATTCGATCCACCAGCCGGCCAACAGCGGCAGGCGACGGGAGGAACGACGGCCGGAGAACGGGTTATGCAGCATGAATCGGGCAGGCCGCGCGCGCGGCCTTACCCGCTCAGGCGGACTTGCGGGCCGCGGTGCGCGGCTCCAGGCGTGCCGAAAGGTCGGCGAGGTTATGCATCGACAGCAGGTGCATGTAGATCCACGCCAGATGGCCGCTGCGCAGCAAGGCGGCCGCCTCCTTGTCGTCGAGCTTGCCCAGGCGTTGTTCGTCGACGACCAGAAAACCGTCGACGTTGAATTTCGGCCCGTCCTTTTGCTGCACGGTGATGGCGCGCGGAATGAGCAGGTCGAGGCGTTGCAGTTGCGCCATCAGTTCCTGGGTGCGCTGGGCATCGATGCGATATGCATTGAGGAATTCGATGGCGCGCTTGAGGCCGGGGCCTTCGCTGCCGTCTTCATCGAACAAGGATTCACCGACTTCGGTGTTGAACCCGGGGAAGGCCGCGTCGATGCCGACGGTGAGGTCGGTCGGCGTTTCGCCCTCGATCAGCACGAAGGGATAACGGCGGATGAACGCCGGGATGTAGCTGCCGCTCCAGTTCCCGCCTTCATCGACGTACAGGTTCTCGTCGCGGCGCAATCCAAGCAGCGCGATCGGACTGGGCATGTTGTTCGGATTGGCGACGAAGACGATCGGAATTTGCCGTGCCGCCGCCGCGAACTCGTTACAGGTCAGCGGCACCGAGTTGATCTGCGCGGCGTAGGCGAAGGTAGGCACGCTGCGGATTTTCAGGGCCTTGTGGGTTTCGCGGTTCAGTGCAATCGGCTTTTGGTAGAACAGAAGCGTGGGCATGGCGGGCCTTTCCGTTACAGGTTTGTGATCGGGCGTGTTGCCCGTCGGGCTCGGCGTTTGCGCTTGCGCCTGCACGGGCGCCGGTTGTACCGTGCCCGTGTGACCGGATTTCGATTGTCCGGGTTTGGGTTGACCGGGTTTCGATTTCACCGGCTCCGCTTTCGCCGATTTCGATTTTTCCGACAGCGGATTGCGGGATTTCGAACGCCCGGCGGGCGATTTTTTCTTGGAAGCCATGGGCTGTGTGGACTGGTAAGGTATTTAACAGTCTACCAAACGATTGGGATCGTGACGACGTGAGTAAATACCGAGACCGTCACGGCCCTCCTACAACGGTTCCACCTCGGCGATTTCGTAGCCCTGCCCGTAGTCGATCTGGCATCTGCGCAAGTGCTCCAACACCCGGCTGTCCTCGATATTCTCGGCGATGGTTTTCGCACCCGCCTCGTGGCACATCCGGTTGATGGCGCTCACCCTGGTCGGATCGACGGTGGCGGCGCTGAACTTGATGAAAGCCGGTTTGAAGTCCCTGATTTGCGCCAGCGTGGCCTCGCTACCGTCGAAGCCGGCCAGGGTTAACGAGCAGCCGTACGGACGCAATTTCGCCATGAGGTCCAGCAGCCATTGCCGGTGAGCCAGTGCGCTGGCGCAGGAAATGTCCAGGCCGAGCACCCCGCAGGTCAGATAAGAATCGTCGACGTACTTGAGCACGTAGTCCGCGAACTTCGGATCGAGCAGTGAGGCGTCCGACAGATTGACGTTGTAGCGCGGCACATTCCAGTCGGGCCGCACCTTGAGCGCGCTGCGCACGTGCCGCGCCAGCCGGTTGAGCACCCAGCGATCCAGATAGGGCAGCATGCCGACCTCCTGGAGCACCGGGAAAAACGAGCCCGGCGGCAGCAACTTGGCATCCTCCTCCTTGAAGCGGATGAAGATCTCCTGAAAAGCACGATCGTCGTCGCGCACGTCGAGCGCGACGATTGCCTGGGTATAAAGGACGAACTCATCCTGCTGCAGCGCCGCCATCAGGCGATCTGCAATTTCCGCGTGATTCAGAATTCCATCGGACATGGTTTGTCTTTCGGAGTGCGTTGGCCGCAACCGGAATGCCCGTATCATCCGCGCGCGGCGGCTGACATGGCAAAGCGCGGGTCGCCGCCGGCGCTCAGCCCTTTTTGGTCGCCTGCCAGGAAATGAACTGTGTGCCAGCAAGGCGTTTTGCCCAAACGGCGTGATACAACAGGTCGAGGGTGCGGTTCTCGCCCTTGACCGTGACTTCGAATTTGGCGCTGCCGGTGACGATGGCCACGGCGCCGTAGGTGCGGACTTTCGATTCGCCGCGGCTCATGGAACGGTACTTGACGTTGCCGGAGGTGATGGATTCGATGAAGGATTGCTTGGTGTCGACCACGGTGCTGGAATGGATGTAGACGAGATCGTCGCCGAACAGTTTTTTCATGGCGGCGCCGTCGCCGCCCATCTGCGCCTTGAAGCGCGCGTCCTCGGCCTGCATCGCCTCTTCGACCGTGATGGTCCCGCTGCACTCCTGGGCGCCGCTGCCCGGAGCAACCCGCATTGTGAAAACATTGGTCAATGCGCGCACAAGATTGAACATGGTTTTTATCTCCCGTTTAAGTTGTTGGTGACCGGAGCCTTCCGTCCGGCATTGTAGGCGATCAGACGGCGCCGGGTACCGCGGACAGGCGCGCAAAGGCGCCGGCGCGGACTGCGGTTACACTGGCACCGTCGATGACAACACCATATCAGACGGAACACGAAAGAGTCATGGTTCGCAGTATCGCTTGCAGCGCCACGCTGGCGTTGGTCCTGTCCGGTTGTGCGGGCGGCCCGCCACCGGATGTCGACCACACACCGATCGCACCGACCGCGGTACGGGAAACGCATACGGTCAACCGCGGCAGTGATCATTTTGCCGCCTTTGAATCCGTGACGCGGACCTACTCGCGGCGCGACATGCAACGCGTCGAGTCCCGCGTTGCGGACAGCGTGGCGCCGCTGCCGGAGGCCGATGAACCGGGCGTTCGCATCGAGCGCGCGGACCGGAAGCTGGCGTGGATCCTGGATGCCGGACAAAAACTTTATGCCCGGTGCCCGCTGAATGGTTGCCGCGGCGCGCAATCGAAGAAGGCCGCCGCGCCATCGGCACGCGCGGGCTGCCGGCTGAGAATCGGCAACACGGCTTTCACGATCGAGCCAACCGGGCGCAAGCGCAGCATCAACGGCTTCGACACCGAACAATACGATATCCGCTGGCGGGTCACCTTCAGGGATAACGCGTCGCGCGTCGCCACCAGCACCGTCAGTATCGACTTGTGGGCGACACCGGCCGCGGCTGCGCCGGATGACGCGGTGGCGTTGGAGAAAGCCTACGCCCGCGCACGCGCGGCGGCACTCGGCCGCAATCCCGAAGCGGGCGAGGCCTCGTACCTGCCGCCCGAAGCGGGCCACATGATCGAACGCTTTTTGGCGCCGAACATCAGTCCCGACGACCGCGCGGCCTTCCTGGCCGGCGCAAGACAGCTCGACAAGGTGCCGGGCCGGCCGATCCTGACGAACGTGCAATGGCAGTTCTCAGGCGCGGCCTGCGCGCTGGACCGCACCCTCGCGGGAAGCGTCGACAAGCCGCTGTTCGCACTTTCGTCGGAAGTGAAGGTGCAGCGCATCGAAAACCTGCACGATTCGCTGTTTGCGCCACCGCCGGAATACAAGCAAAAGAAATAAAGGCAGGACTCGGTGAGAGGCAGGACTCAGGACGTAGGACTTATGGGCAAAGCCCGGTATCCCGTGGGCAGGACTAAGTGAAGTGCGAACGCAGCCTGGACGCTGGAAGCCTGATCGATCTTCCTGCTTTTTACTGAGTCCTGAGTCCTACGTCCTGAGTCCTGCCTTTCACTGAGTCCTGCCTCTCAATTCCAGCCGCAGTCCGGGTCGGGCGCGAAGGCCGTGCCCTTTACCACAAGCGCCCGCGTTTTCGCGCTCAGCGTGATCGGCCGCTTGGCCCAGGTGTTTTTCCAGTGGCCCGCGGTGCAGCCGAGCAGGATTTCGCTGCTGCCTTTGGCGGCGGCGAGCTGCGCGCAGTCGTAGACGCTGGCCTCCGGCGGCACCACGCGCGTGAAGCTGCGGTGGTCCGGATCGGTATCGGGGAGGCTCACCAGGCAAAGCTTGCCGGCATCGGCGATGCCGTCCTTCTTGTCCTGCCAGTCTTTCACGCCGCGCGTGAAAAACTGCTGGCGCAGGCCAAGGTAAATTTGTCGGTCCTTGGCAAAGGCGTCCTTGCCGATCGCGGCGCTCGAGTAGGCGCGGCAGGCGTCGAAGAAGACCGCTTCGACTTCAGCGGCGCTCAACGTGATCGTCGCCGCCTTGGCCAGCGCGTCCTCGGCCCCGGCATCGGACTCGAACAATTCCTTCAGCGCGATCGCGCCCGGCGCCTGGCGCGTCTGCTCGATCCCGGCTGGTTCCTCGCATGTACTGCCGTCAGCGAGCCTGATGACGCGCGCGACATCCTTCTCGACGATTGGCTGGCCGGTTTTCTTCGGCGTCGCACAGCCGGCGGTCAGCGCCACGGCAAGCAGCGCCACGCCTGCGCAAATCCCTGCGTTGGTTCTTGTCATCGTTCCTCTGAATTGTCGAAGTATCAATCGATGCGCAAAGTCGGTTCCTTGCGCGAGATCGTTCCGGCATCGCCAGTGGTGGCAACGCGCTTTTCTTTGCGCACCCTTGCGGGCACGCTCGCGCCCATTGCATTGAGCGCCATCGCACCCACGCCCATGACCAACAGCAGCATGCCGATGCTCCAGCCGGCGAACGGCACGCGCGCGAACAGCAGCATGACGCCAAGTCCCATTGCCAGCAGGAAAATACGCCTTCCCCTGGCTTCGGCGCTCGGGCCGGCGATCGCATCGCTCACCGCCATGACGCCGGCAAGGTAGCCGAAGATCAAGATCATCGGCCATGCCAGCAACAGCATGAACGCGAAAGGCATGCCGACCACGGTCACCATCAGCAACACCACGACGATCGGCAGGCATACGATCGTCACCAGGCCCAGCGCCAGCGAGGAAATCGGCCGCCTGCGCCCGAGCGTGCTCATGCGCGCGGTCGATTCGGGTGCCACGAGGATCGCCAGCATGCCGATCAGGAACAGCCCCGCGGTGAAGGCGATGGCGCCGATCCAGGCCACCACGCGCGCCACCGGTTGATAGGACTCGTCTTCGAAATCGAAGCTCAGGTAATTTATTCCGCCGGAGAGGACGGCGGCCGGATCGACCTGCGCCGGCAGCGACCCGCGATAACTCAGTTTTCCGGACACGCGCGCGTTCGGACCGATGGACAATGTGCGCGACGCGATGGTCGCGTTGCCAGCGACTTCGCCGTCAAGCGTGACATGCTCGGCAAACACGACCAGCTGGCGGCCGGCTTTGCCGCGTATCGTAACGCGGCCGCCGACCAGCGTGCTTCTGCCCGCGACCTGGCCGCCACCGGCGATTTCGACGCGTCCGCCGGCAATGCGCGCGTTGCCGGCGACCGGACCGTCGATCATGACGCTGCCGCCGGTTGCATACACATTGCCGCCAACGCGACCGGAAACGGCGACGCCGCCGCCGGCTAACACCGCATCGCCGCTGACCGGCTTGCTCAATTCCACCTGCCCTCCGGCCAGCAGGGCATCGCCCTCGACGGAGGTGGCCGGCGAGGCATTAGCACCCGCGCCAAAGTAGTCGCCGGCAATAACGGTTTCGTGCGTGCCCGCGCGCGGTTCGTCGCCCGCATGACCGACGCTGCAAAGCAGGAGCAAGGCAAGCCCGGTGAGCGCGCGGGATAACGGGTTTGACAAATAGGCGTTCATGGTTGGAAGGCGTGACTCAATCGGGCGACACTGCGATTCGCGCTGCACGCATTATGCCGTGTGTGCCGCAATGGCGCTGGCAGCGCGGGCATGCTGCGTCAACGCGCAACAGTCGAACAACCGCAACGGTGTGGCGCAGGTAATTTTGTGAATGCGGCATACATCAAATCGACAGGCAAACTCGCCGTTTCGTTCATGGAAACGCTTTGCGCGAGGCCTTGTCTGCCGGTGGCAAGGCACTGCGCACTGCGAATACTGCCCGAGCCCGGCGCGCGCGTCCGCTACCTCGCCCGCCCCAGGGCCTGTCCTTAACGTCATGAATTCTCTCCCGCAATGCGCCTTGATCAAAGTTGCATTCCATTATGGAATAGAACATATAGGCATCACCCGTCTATTGTGCAGTGCCGCAATCCTGTTCAATGCCTCTCACGCGATGGGTGAAAGGATTTCGCCCACTTCTGCCGCATGTCGCGGAAGATCGCAAAACAGACGCAGTTATTCTCAATTGGAGAGGAATCATCATGAATGCAAGCAAACTCTTGATCGCCGCAGGCTTCGCGATTGCCAGCACGGGCGCCTTTGCTGAAACCGGCGTGACCACCTACCAAATCGACCACGTCGCCAACGTATACGGCCGCGCCAGCGCGCCGAATGTCCAGCTGGTGGGTGCCGACACGCGAGGTGCCGGTAGTGTCGATTCGGCCCAGAGCGCCACCAAGATCGCCGTCAAGGCAGGCAAGGACGTCGACTTCGGCCGCAGCTAAGCAATAGACGCTGGCCCGGCGGCTATGTTGCCGGGCCAGGAAGGTAATGAAAACAACGGCGCACGGCCAGGCGGTGCGCCGTTTTCCTTGCGTCCCTGCAAATGCGCCCGACGCCGCACAGGCTTATTCGCCCGTGATGCGGAGCACCGCGCCTCCCCGCCACCATTACGCCAGTCAGGCGACCTGTATCGCTAATCGCAGTGGGACCGATTGTTCGGTCAGCGCCGCTTTCCCGCCCTGAATATCCTTGACGCAGTGCAAGATTGACTCTGTCGCATGCGGGCAGTTAGTCTGCGCCCCACTGTACGAATTCGGCGAAACCCGCCAGTGGTGCCGATTTCGGACAGTTGCTTCGGTATTGACCTGCCCCTGTGCAGATGTTGTCGGCAAGCGGATGGCGTCATCGACGCCCTCGCCACCGGCGCAAAAGCATCGTTGTGGCGTGTTGCAACCGAATCACGACGATTGCAGCGTTGAATTCTCGCTACAACGTGATTACCCGTCGCGGTTTGTCAGGCCGCAAGGGGAGTTGTCGCTTCACCGGATACAGGAATCTGCCGCTTCAGCGGCTACCGGTGCGATGCAGAAGGTCTTCTGGCCCAAACTGCCGGGGGGGAGGAGTAACCAGCCGACGCGGAGGCACGATCTGCCGACTTCGCCAACTGGTTTATAAAAAAGACGACGGCCCCGGGCACCGAGCACACCGCTCAGCGTTCGGGGCCGAGTCATTTGCGACGCCGGATTTCAAGCGCTCGGCATGGCCAGCGAAGGCCACACCACGTAGCCGAGGAATTGTTCCGGTTCGATGAGTACCAGCGCCTTCTCGCGCAGTTCGCGCGCCGAGGACGTCTCCCCCGATCGCAGGTAGCGCTGCAGCACTTCTACCGGATCGTCGCCGGGCTTGCAGGCGAGCGATCGCGCGCGTAATTCAACGCGCCTGCCCAGGTAAGCCCCGGGATTCCCGGCATCACGACCGAACTTCGACTTGCCCAGGTCGGCCTTGACGAGTTGCCGGAATGCAAACGCCGCCTCCGCATGTTCCGCGTAGAAAGTCCAGACGTCGAAGACGTCGACGCCGGTGGAGCCGTTGACGAAGTGCATCGCCGCGTCCTTGCACAGCGCGACGCACAACAGGCGTTTGCGGTAGAGGATCGCCCACTCGGGATGGCGTTCGAAAAATTCCTCCCGCTCGGCACGCGCGATCCGCGCGACGCGCTTCAGGTCGGCACGAGTGATCGGCTCGAATGAACGATTTTCAGTCATTGGGCGCGACCGACAATCGGTGACGGGTGTTCGATTGCACGCTCGATCCCTCAGACCCGGTACTTTTCGAGCACCGCCCGATCCACTTCCACGCCCAGCCCGGGCCCGGAGGGAATCTCGACCCAGCCGCCGACCTGCTGGATCGGCCGCGTGATCAGGTGTTGGCGGAACGGATGCGAGGAACGGTCGTACTCGAGCACGGGTTGCTGCGCGAACAGCGAATGATGCGCCACCGGCACCGCGGCAATGTATTGCAGCGATGCGGCCTGCGCAATCGCCGAGCCCCAGACATGCGGATTGACCTGCACGCCATGCGACTGCGCCAGCGCGATGATATGGCGCCCCGCGGAGAGGCCGCCGCACGAGCCCAGATCGGGCTGCGCGACGTCGACCGCCCCCGCGCCCAGGAATTCGCGATAGCCGTAGAGCGTGTGTTCATTCTCGCCGCCGGCGATCGGCATCGACAGCTTCTGCCGCATTTGCGCGTAACCCTGCACGTCCTCTGGCACGACCGGTTCTTCGTACCAGCGCAGGTTGTATTCTTCCAGCGCGCGGCCCAGCCTGAGCGCCTCGGCGCGCCCGTAGGCGTGGTTGGTATCGATCATCAGCGTGATCGGCTTGCCGTGGATGGCTCGGCCGATTTCCTTCATGCAGGCGATGTCGTCGTCGACGCCATAGCCAAGTTTGACTTTCATCTGCGAGAAACCCGCTTGGAAGTGGCGCAGGGCCTCTTCACCCAGGCGCTGCGCTTCGCCCTGGCCCTTGACCCGATAAAAGCCGGTCGCGTAAGGCTGCACGCGCGTGCGAAAGGCGCCGCCGAGCAGCTTGTAGATGGGCAGTCCATGGAATTTCCCGGCGATGTCCCAGAGCGCAATGTCCACGGCGCTGATGCCGGCGACGACCGAACCCTTGCGGCCGTAGTCACGCGTCATGTGATACATGCGATGCCAGAGAACTTCGACATCGAGCGCATCGGCGCCGATCAGCAAAGGCCTCAACGCCTTGTCGATCACAGCCGCGGCGATTTCGGGAGGCTCGAGGCCCTGGGCGAACGCTTCGCCCCATCCCGTGATACCTTCGTCCGTGAAGACCTCCAGCAAGGTGGCGCTGCGCTGCGTCACCCAGCCTTGGGAAAACGCGAAAGGCTCGGCCAGCGGGCTTTTCAGCACGTGAATCTTGAGGTCGGTTATTTTCATTGTTGTTATCCTTGTTCCTTGTTCCTGGTTCCTGATAAAGCCGTTTTGCATGCAATCCGATCGGCGCAAAAGGAATCCATGCGGCGCCGCGACAGGCTATAAATATAAGACGTATTCCGCAAAGAGGAGGGCGAAATGTACCGGAAAATCCTGATACCGACCGACGGTTCGGCGTTATGCGAGTCCGCAACGCAAAAGGGCATCGAATTCGCCAAATTCGCCGGCGCGAGCGTGGTGGCTTTTCATGCGATTCCCGCCACGTCCTACCTGATCTACACCGAAGCCGGCCCGAGCGACATTCTTGCGGAGCAGTTCGAGCGCGACGCCAGGACGCGCGGTGAGCGCCTGATCGAGGCGATCGAAAAAATGGCGCGCGATGCCGGCGTAGCCTGCGAATCGCTGCTGCTGACCAACGATCATCCCTGGGAAGGGGTCATCGAGGCGGCAACGTCGAAGGACTGCGACCTGATCTTCATGGCATCGCACGGCCGCCGCGGACTGACCGCGATGCTGCTGGGAAGCGAAACGGCGCGGGTGCTGACCCACACCAAGATTCCGGTGATGGTGTATCGCTAGCGGGCAACACCGCCGGACGGCTTATTGCTGTGGGCAGGGATACGCGCTGCGCAATCCCTGGAAGATCAGGTAGCGGCGCGGGCGGTAGCGCTCTTGTGGATGGTCTTCCAGATAGGTTTTGACGGCAGCAAAGGCCGCGGCCTGGGGATTGTCCGAGGCAATGCAGAACAGGCTGCCGCCCCACTTGATGCGCACATCGTCTATGTGCGCGAGTGCGGCTTCCCGGGACGCGGGCCTTTGCATCAGGCCGAGCAATTCGTCGCCGTCATCCTCGGCAACTGCAAGGCCGGGGGCGATGAACAACAGCAACAAAACCAGTCTTTTCACCTGTGATTCCGTTCAGGTCGAAAATGCGAAGAGCACTTGCGACGCCGGGGCGATCCCGCCTGCAAGTGCTCTGGATTGGTGCCGCTGGCCGGAGTCGAACTGGCGACCTTCGCATTACGAATGCGCTGCTCTACCAACTGAGCTACAGCGGCGTGGGCGCGCATTATACGGTGGCCGCGGGCCCGCGGGCAAACCGGCGCCGGCGGGTCAGCGATTCCTGAACACGGGCTTGCGTTTCTCGACGAACGCCGACATCCCCTCCTTCTGGTCTTCGATGGCAAATCCGGAATGGAACATCCGGCGTTCGAAGCGCACGCCTTCGGCCAGCGTGGTCTCGAATGCGCGGTTGACCGACTCCTTGGCCATCATGACGACCGGTAGGGACAGTTCGCAAATCCTGTCCGCCGCTTTCAATGCCTCGTTCATCAATTCCGCAAGAGGCACAACCCGGCTGACGAGACCGACTCGCTCGGCTTCCGCAGCATCCATCATGCGCGCCTGGCCCAGCAAAACCATTTCCATGGCCTTTGACTTGCCGACGAAACGCGGCAGACGCTGCGTACCGCCCGCCCCGGGGATGATGCCGAGATTGATTTCGGGTTGGCCGAATTTCGCGTTGTCGGCCGCGATGATGAAATCGCACATCATCGCCAGTTCGCAGCCCCCGCCCAACGCATACCCTGCCACGGCGGCAATTACCGGCTTGCGGCAACGCGTTACACGCTCCCATTCGGCAGTGATGAAATCCTCCCGGTAGACGTCCATGTAGGTCTTGTCTTTCATGGCCTTGATGTCGGCGCCGGCGGCAAACGCCTTGTCGCTGCCCGTCAGCACCATGCAGCCGATATCGGCATTCGCCTCAAAGGCATCGAGCGCCGCGGCAAGTTCGCGCATCAGGTCCGGTGACAGGGCGTTCAGCGCCTTTGGACGATTGATCGTCACCAGGCCGACCTTGCCGCGGGTTTCGACGATGATATTTTCGTAAGCCATGATCTGTCCTTCCGGGTGAGTTTTATAATCCACCGATGCGCCGCATCCGCGGACGTCGACAAGAAGAGGAAAACGCCAGTGAAATTCGACGCCATTTTATTGGATATCGCTTCAGGGGTCGCGACGATCACCCTGAATCGTCCGGACAAGCTGAATTCCTTCACCAGCGCAATGCATGCGGACCTGAAACAGGCCATGGGGATCATCCAGGCCGACACCAGCGTGCGCGTGCTGATGATTACCGGCGCCGGCCGCGGCTTCTGCGCCGGGCAGGATCTGTCGGAACGCATGATGGGTGACGGCGAGCAACCTACCGATGTGGGCAGTTCGCTGGAGAAAAACTACAACCCCCTCTTGAAGCAGTTGCGCGCGTTGCCCTATCCGGTGGTGTGCGCGGTCAACGGCGTCGCTGCCGGCGCGGGCTGTAACCTGGTGCTCGCCTGCGACATCGTGATCGCGGCGAAATCGGCCACCTTTATCCAGGCCTTCAGCCGTATCGGACTGATTCCCGACGCGGGCGGGACTTATACGCTGCCGCGTCTGGTGGGCACCGCGCGCGCCATGGCGGCGGCCATGCTGGCGGAGAAAGTCAGCGCGCAACAGGCCGAGCAATGGGGAATGATCTGGAAATGCGTCGACGACGAACGCTTGATGCCGGAGGCCACGGCGCTGGTGCGCCAGCTGGCGGGACAGGCGACGCGGGCGCTAGGTTTGACCAAACGCGCAATCTACGCGTCGGCCGGCAACAGTTTCGAGCAGCAACTCGACCTGGAACGCGACCTGCAGCGCGAAGCTGCGAAAAGCGATGATTTTCGCGAAGGCGTGCAGGCTTTCAAGGAAAAGCGGTCGGCACGATTCTCCGGTCGCTAAAGACCTACTGCGTCGGGTAATCCGCGGGCCGCACGCGGATGACGATGTCCATGCCCTCGGTGACCATGCCGGCCGGCAGCGGCGGCAACCCGGACACGCGAACGGCGGTCGCGTCGATGTCGGTCAGCTTGCCGGATTCGACGTCATACATATGGTAGTGGGCCGAAGTATTCGGATCGTAAAACACCTTGTTCGGATCGACGATCACTTCGCGGATGAGCTTTTTCTCGAGAAACAGGTTCAGCGTGTTGTAGACCGTGGCCTTGGAGGTTTCGGAATGGCGTTCATTGACGATTGCCATGATCTGGTCGGCCGAAAGATGTTCCAACCGGGAAAATAGCGCATGCGCAATTTCGATGCGCTGGTGGGTCGGGTTGATCCCATGTGCACGCAGCGTCTCCGCCAGATTGTCCCTGCTATATTGCATTGAATCCATGGAATTGAGTATAGGATAAGAATTGGACTCTGTCTAATCTCGAGACCATGGGGCAGCGGACAACAGCGATGAAAGGAAAGTGCTCTTCTTGCCAAAGGGCGCGCGGCCGTTGCTGAACCCGGCCCTGTTCGCACATGGGATGCTGCCGCCAGTCAGTGCTTATTTCCGGTTCCGGCAGGAACGGTGGCCGTCGTATCCGTGGCTTTTGCGGGGTCGGGTAATCCGGCCGGATCGAACCGCACCGTGACGAACATCATCGCCTTGACCGCCCGGCCATCGAGTTTTCCAGGATTGAAGGTGGAGCCACGTAACTCCTCGGCCACGCGTTTGTCGTAGTCGCTGAAGGCCTCGCTCGACTCGACGGGCGCCGCCTCCACCACTTTGCCCTGTTCGTCCACCAATAACATGACGATGACCCAACCTGAAAGGGTTTGCTCCCGTGCGGGCCGCGGATATTCCGGGACTCTGATGCTGACGATTTCGGGCATTTCGCTGATTTCGGATGCTCGCCTGAATTCACCCGAGTCGAGTAACGCGCTGGCAGCACGACCGCCGACTGGTTTCAAATAACGGTTGGTTGTTACCGAGACGCCGGGCTGAGACAGGGGTGGCTCGATATTCGCAGGAACCGTCGCGGGCAACGGCGCCGTCGACTGACGCATCAGATGATGCACGGCCTTCTTTTTGTCGATCGCGACCTGGGTCGCTTCTTGCGGGAGAGGCAGCTTCTCGATTCGAACGCTTAGCGCCGGGCGAACAGGCCCGGTGAAAACACGGCCATGCACAGGATAGACAGAAAGCGAAAACAGCAGCAGCGCATGCAGCAGCGCCGAGGCAAGAATTGCCGCGCCCAGCCGCCGGCCCGCCTCTGTGCGCCAGGAAACAGACAAGAGTCTGGTGGTTGTCATCATGCTAATTTACACGGCCGGGAGGACACTACTCAATCCCGCGCGCCGCACTCGAACCTGTTGCCGGTGCTTCATGCGTCATGCGCGCGCAAAAGGTTTCAGACTGACGAAATTCGTCGGTCAACTTTAATACCATTGAGATTCCCTTGCCAGCGCTAGCACCGCCGTTCGTTCGGCAAAACCGACCTCTGGTCGGAAGACAGTGGCATGACGAAATGCCAATGGATAATCTTCAACCAACCGAAATCAGGAGGACTGCATGAAGAAGCCCGGCGGATTCACGTTGATCGAACTTATGATCGCGGTGGCCATTGTGGGGATTCTGGCCGCGATCGCGCTACCCGCTTATAACCAATACATAGTCCGCGGCAAACTGACCGAGGCCTACGCGAATCTGCTTGCGATCCGAACGCAATCCGAGCAGTGGTACCAGGACAACAGATCCTACGCGGGCATGCCCTGCTCGACCACGAACGCCAAATACTTCACTTACGCCTGCTCGAACCTGAGCCCCACTACCTACACGGTCACTGCGACCGGCGTGGCGGGAGGCGATCTCGCCGGATTTGCTTTTACCATCGACCAAAGCAATGCCCGTGCAACCACGATTACCGGGGCCGCGGCCACGAAAGGCTGGACCGGCAACGCGGCATGCTGGATCGTCAGAAAGAACGGGGCCTGCTGATGCACGGGCGCTCAATCGCTGGCGTGACGCTGATCGAACTGCTGATCGGCTTCGCCCTGATAGGCATTTTGCTCGGGCTGGGCGTGCCGAGTTTCAGGGCCTGGATGCAAAACGTGCAGGTGCGAAACGCCGCGCAATCGGTACTGAGTGGACTGCAATTGGCCCGCGCCAACGCCGTATCGCGCAACAAGATGATTACGTTCACGATGGCTGGGCCCGATTCGAGCTGGGCCGTCACCATCGATTCTCCCAATGCCGCAGCGGGAGAGACCGCGACAGTGCAAACCCGCAGTGCCGCGGAGGGCACGCCGAACGCGGTCGTCACGACGACCAGTCCGACGATTACTTTCGATGGCCTGGGAAAAACCAACCTGCTGGCGGCAGCGACCATCCAGATCACCAATCCGACCGGCGGTGCTTGCGGTACCGGCACCACCAATATGCGCTGCCTCAACCTGACGGTGGCGGTCGGCGGACAAATAAAGATGTGCGACCCGCAGGTAGTCACTGCCGGCGATTCGCGCAAATGCTAATGGGAGTGTCCTCATGAAGATGACTACAAGACGCTCGTCACGCAAGGCCCAGTCCGGCGTGATGCTGATCGAGGCGCTGATCGGTATCCTGATTTTCTCGCTCGGCATCCTGGCCATGGTCGGGCTGCAGGCGATGAGCATCAAGGTTGCATCGGATTCGCGGGACCGCGCAGAAGCCAGCAATCTGGCAAATCAGCTGGTCGGCGAAATGTGGGTCAACCGAACCGCGTTGGCCAGTTACCAATACTCGGGAAGCGGAACCGCGCCCGCGGCATTGACCAGCTGGGTTACCCAGGTCAATGGATCACTGCCGGATTCGACCACGTACCCGCCGATCGTCACCGTCGGCGCGAGTCCGCTGGGCGCAGCAGTCGGCACCCAGACGACCGTGACGATGCGATGGAGAAATCCGACCGAGGCGACGGTTCACCAGTTCGTCATGACCGCTTTCATCAATTGAGGCCGATCATGAGACAGCGCGCAAAACAGAAATTCGGCGACCGCCGGTTCATGCAAGGCATGAGCCTTCCGGAAATCCTGGCCGCGGTGCTGATCGGACTGATCGGCATGGTCATCATCATGCAGGTATACGCGACCTCCGAGGAGAGAAAGCGCACGACGACAGGCGCCAGCGATGCGCAGATTAATGGAAACATCGCCTTGTTTACCATTGAAAAATCCATGCGCAGTGGCGGTTTCGGGCTGGTCTCACCCGCCAGCAACATGCTCGGCTGCAACACGCGCGCGTACAACAGCAATCGCCCAACGCCCGACTTCACGTTCCTGATGGCGCCGGTGGTCATCACCGTCGGGGCCGCCGGCGCCCCGGACCAGATCACCGTGATCTACGGCAGTTCTCCGAACGTTGTCGAAGGCAATGCATTCGTCTCAGGCGCAGCTTCCGGTGCGGATTTTCCACTGAAGAACGCGGCGGGTGTGCTGCTCGGCGATCTGGTGGTGGCAAACGAGTCCGGCCTGGACTGCTCGGTTGCCGAAGTCACGGGATTTGTCCCGGCCGCCATTAACACGGTCCAGCACGCAAACGCCGTTGCCTACAGCTACGTTGATGCCTCCGGTGCCACGATCAGCCCCACCGCGACCTACAACAAGGGCGGCGGTTCCGGCGTGAATTATTCAAACGCGGCGATGCTCTTTACGCTGGGTCGCGCGCCGTCCGTCGTGACTTATCAGGTGGCGAACGACAAGTTGCAAACCAAGACATTGATTCCCTATGTCGCGGCGCAGGACAGCGACGGCGACGGTACTTCGGATGCGGACATCGGTGACGGCATCGTGCAATTGAAGGCCCAGTATGGCAAGGACACCGATGGCGACAACGTCGTGGATGCCTGGAATACGACGCAGCCGGTCACGGCGGCCGATTGGATGCAGGTGCGCGCGATCCGTATCGCGGTCTTGTCGCGCAGCGGGCAGTACGAAAAGACTGCGGTCACCGCGGCCGCCCCCACCTGGTATGGCGGCGCTTTCACCATGACGAATCCCGCCGACGGAACCGATTGGCATTACTACCGTTATCGCGTCTATCAAACGGTCGTTCCCCTGCGCAACATGATCTGGAGCAACTGATGACATCCCTGAATCCGAAAATGGCGCGGATGCGTGCGGCGCGAAGTGCGCAGCAGGGCGTGGTGTTGTTCATCGCCCTGATCGTGCTGGTTGCCATGACGATGGCTGGCCTGGCGATGATGCGATCGGTCGATACCAACAATCTGATCGCGGGCAACCTGGCGTTCAAGAATGCCACCGCGAGCGCCGGCGATGCCGCGGTCGAGGCGGCCCGGTCGTGGCTGACGACGAAGACGCCCGGCCAGCTGGAAGCGGACCAGGCCGGATATTTCGCGAACTGGCAGCCTTCGTTCGATCCGAAGACCTTCGACTGGCCGGCCAGCGCCAGCCTGGTCGGGCTCGACGATTATGGCAACAGGATCTACTACGTCGCGCATCGCATGTGCAACGAATCCGCCAAGTCGATCGACGCGACCGATTGCGTCAAGGTGTCGACGGTTTCCGTGGGCAGCACCAAGGGCGGTAGTTCCTACGGCAGCGCGCCGCTGGCCGGCACGTCGCTGGTGTTCTTCCGCATCACCGCGAAAATTGAAGGGCCGAAATTCACCACCAGCTACATTCAAGCGTTTGTTTATTGACCTGCCTTATCCGTTATGTACCCGGGAGCTATCATGAAGCGCACTGCACCGACGAGCCTGACTCTGACCAGTATGGCACTTGTCCTCGCAACGGGACTGGCCATGACCACAGTCAACGCGGCGTTGACCGACATCGCGTCTGCGCCGATGGCCAACACGGCCAG